>JBIJCW010000115.1:0-7418 GCA_044344495.1 Kiritimatiellia bacterium
CCAGAATCCAGAATCCAGAATCCAGAATCCAGAATCCAGAATCCAGAATCCAGAATCCAGAATCCAGAATCCAGAATCCAGAATCCAGTTTACAATGCAGAATACGGCTTCAGAATCCAGCATAAAGCGAGCGCCAGCTAAAGATTTTACCGATCTTGTTGTTTGGCAGAAGGCGCATCATTTTGTTCTGCAAACTTATGTCGTTACCAAATCGTTTCCCCGCGATGAGAAGTTTGGATTAACAAGCCAGTTCCGCAGGGCCGCAGTATCTGTGGCGGCAAACATTGCGGAAGGTTTCAAAAAGAAGGGGCGACCGGATAAGGTGCGATTCTTGAATATTGCACAAGGATCACTCGAGGAATGTCGATACTATCTTTTCTTGGCGCGTGATTTGGGTTATTGTGAAGTTTCTTCGCTGATGAAGGACGTCGAAGCGGTTAGTAAATTATTGGAGCGATATTCCTCCACTATTCTGGATTCTGGATTCTGAATTCTGGATTCCTAGGGAGAAAGGGTTTTTAGAATGCATTCTTATCGTACACATACTTGCGGGCAGCTCCGCGCTGAACATGTTGGGCAGACGGTCCGGGTTTCCGGGTGGGTTTTCCGGAAGCGCGATCATGGGTCGTTGCTGTTTTTCGATCTGCGCGATCACTATGGGTTGACCCAGGTGGTGGTCCATCCGGACCGTTCCTTCTTTGAGGAGTGCCAGAGGGTCCGTAACGAGAGTGTGATCATCGTGACGGGTCAGGTGGTGGCGCGAAGCGAGGATACCATCAATGCGGCGATGCCTACGGGATACATCGAGGTGGTGGCCGAGTCGATCACCATCGAGAGCATGGCCGAACCCCTGCCTTTCCAGGTGAATATCGAGGACGATGGGCCCGAAGAGACCCGGCTGAAGTACCGTTTTCTGGACTTGCGGCGGGATCACCTGCACAAGAATATTTTGCTCCGCTCGCAGATTATCGCCAGTTTGCGCCGCCGCATGATCGGGCACGGGTTCACGGAGTTCCAGACGCCGATTCTCACCAGCAGTTCGCCGGAGGGGGCAAGGGACTATTTGGTTCCCAGTCGTGTACATCCCGGGCGGTTCTATGCCTTGCCGCAGGCACCCCAGCAGTTCAAGCAACTCCTGATGGTGGCGGGATTTGACCGCTATTTCCAAATCGCCCCCTGTTTCCGGGATGAGGATGCCCGGGCGGACCGCTCGCCGGGCGAGTTCTACCAGCTCGACATGGAAATGTCGTTTGTCACCCAGGATGACGTTTTTGCCGTCGTGGAGGACGTGGTGCATGGCGTGTTCACGGAGTTTTCCAAGTGGAAGATTGATCCGGCGCCCTTTGTCCGGATTCCCTATGCGACCTCGATGGTCAAGTACGGGACGGACAAACCGGATCTTCGTATTCCGATTGAGATGCAGGATGTGTCTGACGTTTTCCGCACGTCGAAGTTCAACGCCTTCAAGGGCATGGTGGAGAAAGGGGGCGTGGTGCGCGCGATTCCTGTGAAGGGGATTGCCGACCGGCCGCGCAGTTTCTTTGACAAGCTGGTGGAGTATGCCCAGTCGCTGGGGAGCAAGGGGTTGGCTTATCTGGTCTGGGAAGGCGGGGTGGTCAAGGGGCCGATCATGAAGTTCCTGTCCGAGGAGGAACTCAAGACCCTGGCGGCGCGCGGGGGAATGGTGGATGGCGATGTGATGTTCTTCGTCAGCGACATGGTCCACTCCGTGAACAAGATTTGCGGGGAGTTGCGTTCAAAACTGGGGCGCGACTTGGATTTGATCGCCAAGGATGTCTACCGGTTCTGCTGGATTGTGGATTTTCCGATGTTTGAGTTCGACGAGGAGACGCGGAGTATCGGGTTCTCGCACAACCCGTTCTCCATGCCGCAGGGCGGGATGAAGGCGCTGAAGGAGAAGGATCCGCTCGAGATCCTGGCCTATCAGTATGACATTGTGTGCAACGGGGTGGAGTTGTCCAGCGGGGCCATCCGGAACCACAGTCCCGAGGTCATGTACAAGGCGTTCGAAATGGCCGGGTATCCGCCGGGCGAGGTGGACAAGCGGTTTGGCGGCATGATCAATGCGTTCAAACTGGGGGCCCCGCCGCACGGGGGGATTGCCCCCGGGGTGGATCGTATGGTGATGTTGCTGGCGGGAGAGAGCAATATCCGCGAGGTGATTGCGTTCCCGATGAACCAGAAGGCACAGGACCTGATGATGAATGCGCCCAACACGGTGAGCGAGAAGCAGTTGCGGGAATTGCACATCAAGTTGAACGTGCCGACGGAAAAGAATTCAGAATCCAGAATTCAGAATCCAGCATAAAGAGGGAAGTTTGTGATTAAATGCGTGTCCGGGCAGGTGGCTATGCTTCCGCCATTCTGAATTCTAACTCCTGAATTCCGGGGACTGTATTATGATTCGCACTGGCATAGGCTTTGACATTCATCGCTTCGCGGAGGGGCGGCGGTTGGTATTGGGCGGGGTGGAGATTGCCTCGCCTGAGGGACTGGAGGGGCATTCCGACGCGGATGTGGTGTGTCATGCACTGGCGGATGCTTTGCTGGGGGCGGTGGCGGACGGTGACATCGGGCAGCATTTTCCGAACACCGATCCAAAATGGAAGAATGCCGACAGTGTGGAGTTGCTGAGGCAGGTCGTGGGGCGGGTGGCGGCAAAAGGGTACAGGGTGGTGAATGTGGATGCGGTGATTACGGCCCAGAAACCCAAGGTGATGCCCCATGCAATGGCGATGCGGGCGCGGTTGGCGCCGGTGCTTGGGGTGACGATTGATGACGTGTCGGTCAAGGCGACGACCATGGAGGGGCTGGGGGCGATTGGACGGGCGGAGGGGATTGCCGTGATGGCCGTGGCGACGGTCATCGATGATCCGTTATCGGTGAACGCAGCAGAACGTAGCGGAATCCGTTAGGATTCCGAAAGGGGATGGGGGGCGGCAGGGCGGCATTCGAAGGAATGCCGCTTCGGGAACGAAGTGATTAGAAGGGAACGCGGGAATCAGTGATCGATTGCCGGTGTTGAAACCATGAGAATCTACAACACGTTAAGTCACCAACTGGAAGAATTCGTGCCGATGGATGGCCAGCGCGTCCGGTTGTATACCTGCGGGCCAACGGTTTATAACCACGCGCATATCGGGAACTTCCGGGCGTATATCTTCGAGGACTTGCTGCGAAGGACGCTGAAGCACTTCGGCTACGAGGTGTATCAGGTCATGAATCTGACGGATGTGGACGACAAGACCATCGCCGGGGCCATCAAGGCGGGTGTGCCATTGGATGCGTTCACAAAGACGTTCAAAGACGCCTTCTTTGCCGACCTGAGGGCGTTGAGTATTGAACCGGCGGAGTGCTATCCGGCGGCGACCGACCATGTCCCGGAGATGATCGCCATGATCCAGGTGCTGCTGGAGAAGGGATACGCCTACAAGTCGGATGACGGATCCGTCTATTTCAGTGTTTCGAGTTTCCCTGCCTATGGCAAGTTGGCCCATCTGGATATGGCGGGGTTGAGGCCGGGGGCCCGGGTGCAGCATGATGAGTATGAGAAGGAGAATGTGGCCGATTTCGCCCTCTGGAAGGCCTGGGACGAAAAGGATGGCGACGTGGCTTGGGAGTCCCCCTGGGGCCGAGGGCGGCCTGGGTGGCATATCGAGTGCTCGGCCATGGCCACCAAGTATCTGGGGGCGAGTTTCGATCTGCATACGGGGGGGGTGGATAATATTTTCCCCCACCACGAGGATGAGATTGCGCAAAGCGAGGCGGCCAGTGGCAAGCCGTTTGTCCGGTATTGGATGCATTGCGCCCATTTGGTGGTCGATGGGCGGAAGATGTCAAAATCGCTGGGGAATTTCCATACGCTGAGGGATGTGCTGGCGAAGGGGTATTCCGGGCGGGAAACCCGTTACGTGCTGATGGCGGGGCATTACCGCCAGTCGCTCAATTTTTCATTCGACGCCCTGGAGGCGGCCCGTGCTTCCCTGCAGCGCCTGGATGAGTTCCAGGACAGGCTGAAGGGAGTGGCGGGGGCCCCGGCGGACGGTGAACTGCCGGACTGGGCGGAATTGGCCCGTCAGAAGTTTGAGGCGGGTCTTGCCGAGGATCTGAATATTGCCGAATCGCTCGGGGCGCTTTTTGATATGGTGCATGCTGGCAATCGGGCCATGAATGCGGGGTCTGTGTCGGCGGGGCAGGCGGCGGCGGTCATGGTCCTGATGGAGACGTTTGACAGGGTACTTGGATTCCTGGCGAAACTGCAGGAGCAAATTCCGGCGGAGGCGCTCGCCCTTTTGGATCAACGGCAGCAGGCGCGGCAGACCAAGAATTGGGCGGAGGCGGATCGGGTTAGGAACGCATTGGCGGACATGGGGTGGGTGATTCAGGATACTCCGCAGGGGCCAAAGCTAAAGAAGAAGTGAAGGGGAGAACTCAGGAATCCAGAAGTCAGAAATCTGAATGAAGGCGGGTGTCGTGTGACCAATGGACAAGTAATTTGCCGGATTATTCTGGATTCTGACTTCTGGATTCTGGAGAACCATGACTACACGCGGTAAATTCATCACGTTTGAGGGGCCGGAAGGGGGCGGAAAATCGACCCAGATACGTCGGCTTGCCGCCCGGCTTGAGGCCGCGGGGCATCGTGTCCTCGTTACACGCGAACCCGGGGGCACTCCGACGGGGGAGGCCATCCGGCAAATCCTGCAACACGATGCCACCGGGGAGCCAATCTCGTCTGAAACCGAATTGCTGCTTTTTGAAGCGAGTCGGGCCCAATTGGTCAGTCATGTCATTTGTCCGGCCCTGGAGAAGGGTGTTTGGGTGTTGTGCGACCGGTTCATGGATTCGACGACCGCGTACCAGGGGTACGGGCGCGGGTTTGACGTGGAGACCGTCCTGGCGATCAACCGCCTGGCGGTGGCCGGGTGTGAGCCGGACCTGACGGTGCTTCTGGATATTGAAACGCAGAAGGGGTTGATCCGGCTGGAAGGGCGGAACCGGCGCGACAAGACCGGGCATGACCGGATTGAGCGTGAAGCCAGTGCCTTTCATGAAAGGGTGCGGGCCGGCTTTCTGCAGCTTGCCCACAAGTGGCCGGAACGGATCCGGATTATCGATGCGATGCGGGCGGAGGAAGAGGTTGAAGCGGTGGTGTGGGACTTGGTTTGCGGGGCGTTGAAGCCATGAGTACCGGCGACCCACTGGATGGCGGTGCGGTACAGTTGGCGGTGGCGTCGTTTGAAGCGGCGGTGGCGGCCGGTCGGCTTGCCCAGGCGTATCTGGTGGTAGGGCATGTGGCGGAGCAGGGGGTTCCGTTTGCCGATGCAGTGCTGGGAAGGTTGCTTTGCCGGGGGATCGACAAGCCCTGCGGAACCTGTTCGGCCTGTTCCCAGTTGGCGATGCGGCGGCATCCGGACGCGGTGTGGATTGAGCCCGAAAAGAAATCGCGCGTCATCGATGTCGAGCGGATCCGTGAATTGCAGAAACTGGTCTATCAGACGTCCCTGGCCGGCGGCTGGAAGGCAGTGGTGTTGGTGGCGGCCGATCGGATCAACGATTCGGCGGCAAACGCATTCCTGAAGACCCTGGAGGAGCCGCCCGCCCGTTGTCTGTTCCTGTTGCTGACCGACTCACCCCAGTCCATCCTGCCGACGATCCTGTCGCGCTGTCAGCGGATGGTGTTGTCCACCGAGACGGCAGCGCTGCCGGAGCCCTGGCGCACCGCCCTGCTGGATATTCTGGCGACACCGTTGACGGAGGGCCAGTTCTCGCGCCTGTCGCGGGCGGCGGCGCTTGGGCAACTGCTGGATGCCATCAAGAAGAAGGTGACCGACGAGGAAGAGGCGCGTGCCGATAGCGATGAGGTGGACGAGGATATTGAGAAGGCGCGGATCGAGGCCCGGTATCGGGGTATGCGCAACATGGCCATTCGTGCTATGCTGTTATGGTTCCGTGATGTTCTGGTGTTGGCGTGCGGAGCAGAGGATTCGGTGTTGTGCCATGCGGACCGGCGGGACGACGTGGTGCGGATTGCCGCGGGGGTGGCGTACCGCGACGCCGTTGCCTGTCTCCGGGTCATTGAGGGGATGCAAAGGCAGTTGGATCGGAATGTGAACCAGGAATCGGTGGTTTTCAATGCCATGAACCTGCTGGCGGTGTAGCAGCGGGGGGTACAGAATGCGGGATGGAGAATGGCATCAGGGTTAGGGACGCACGACGATAAGGCCATTAGGTTACAGGGATCGCATGTACAGAACGCTTGAGTTACAACTTGAAGACGAAGCGGTGCTGAAGGCGATCAGCCCCGCGGCATTGGCGCTACACCCCGGGGATCAGTGTGTGGTGGAGTGCAATCATGTGCCGGAATACGGGCGGGTTGTGGCGCTCGAGGAGCATGAAGGGAACATGCCTGCCAAGGGTGGCGGTTATACGGCGCTCAGGCGTGCCACGCTACAGGACCAGGCGCGGGCCAAGGAAAATTCCGTGGTCGGGCACATGGCCGCCAAGACAGTGGCCAAGCGGATTGAGGCGGCCAAACTTCCGATGCATGTCGTCCAGGTGCGGTACAGTTTTGACCGGGCGGTTCTGCACGTGACCTATACGAGTGAGGATCGCGTGGAGTGCGGCGAGATGGTCCGGGCGCTTTCATCGGAATTGCGGACGCGGGTGGAAATCCGCCAGATTGGGGTGCGGGATTCAGCCCGTTTGATCGGGGGGACGGGGGTCTGCGGGCGTTGCCTCTGTTGCAGTACCTTTCTGAAGGATTTCGACGCGGTCAGTGTCAAAATGGCAAAGGTCCAGGGCTTGGCCCTGAATCCCGCCAGTATTGGCGGTGTGTGTGGCCGGTTGAAGTGCTGTCTGAAATATGAGTATGAGTGTTACCGGCACATGGGGGCAAACCTTCCCAAGGACGGGGCGCGGGTCAGGTGTTCGGAAGGCCTGGGTTGCGTGGTCGACAAGGATATTCTACGTCAGGCGGTGAAAGTCAGGACGGCGGACGGGCGCGTGATCGAGTTCCCCGGCGACGCTGTGGAGGTGGTGCCGGTGGAGGGAGACAAACGGGAAAAGCACAAGGAGAACCAGCAATGAAACTGCGAATCATCAATGGCCCCAACCTTAATCTTCTCGGGACAAGGGAGCCTGGTGTTTATGGATCCCAGACTCTGGCTGACATTATGAAGTTGGCACAGGAACATGGAGAGAAGCAGGGGGTTGTCGTGGATTGGGTGCAGTCGAATGAGGAGGGAGGACTGGTCTCGGCGATTCAGGAAAGCCGGGGGAGCGTGGACGGTTTGGTGCTGAATCCGGGCGCCTACACGCATACGAGCCTGGCCATTCGGGATGCACTGCAAGGGGTGGCAATTCCCTGTGTGGAGGTGCATCTGTCGAATATTCAC
>JBIJCW010000013.1:0-23772 GCA_044344495.1 Kiritimatiellia bacterium
CACCTCGCAGACAGGCCGCCGATTATTCTTCAGGACAATGCAAGACCCTTGCTCAAGTAAGGTGTTTCTCACTCCACGGTCACACAGTCCCGCACCACATCGCGCTCTGGTGATGGTTACAGAATGACCATAAATGACAATGATTCTTACGAGACTATGTCGCGGTGGGTCATCCACCCATCAGAATATTTGCAATCAGGGGGTTTTTCGACGGAATCTAATGTCTACGGCGTGTTGCCCAAATCCCTTCTTTCTAGCGGATAAGAGTAGCAAATAGCAGGGTAGTTGGTAAACTACGGCAACCTCCGGAGGAAGCCAGCTATGATGGGAGTTAACGAGCCGCAGAAGGACCTGTTCAGTTATCACATAGACTTGGATAAACGGGTTCGTCTGGACCACCCACTGCGGCAGATTGCCAGCGCCGTGGATTTTGCCTTTGTTCGAGAGAGTGTGGCCGGGAAGTATGGATACAACGGGAATGTGTCGGTAGATCCGGCCGTCGTGATGAAGATGATGTTCTTGTTGTTCTATGACGATGTGGCCAGTGAACGGGAGTTGATGAGGATCATCCCGGAGCGTCTGGATTATCTATGGTTTTTGGGGTACGGGTTGGATGATGAGGTTCCGAACCACAGCGTGTTGTCGAAGGCGCGGCGGCGCTGGGGGGCGGAAGTATTTGAGAGCCTGTTTGTGAAGATTGTGCGTCAATGTGTTGAACGGGGACTGGTGAGTGGGCAGAAGATCCACATGGATGGCAGCTTAGTGACAGCTAACGCCTCGAAGAACTCGGTGGTGAAAGGCTCAGAGGAGATGATTGAGCGGATACGTGAAGCGGTGCAAAGCCAGGTGCAGAAGTTGGACGAAGAACAGGAACTGGCCCGCGGGCGCAAGTATCATGCGACCGTGAATGACAAGGCCATGAGTCTGACCGATCCGGATGCGGCCCTTGTGCGCAAGGACGGAGAGAGTCGGCCGCGCTACAAGAGCCATCGGGTGGTCGACGATGCCGAAGGCGTCATCACGGCGGTCATTAGCACCCCGGGTTCAGTGAAGGAGAACGGGCAGTTGATGTCGTTGGTGGAGCAACACGAACACAACACGGGAGAGACGGTCACCACAGTCGTGGCCGACCGGCAATACGGGACGGCGGAAAACTTCCGGGCCTGTCAGGAACGCGGCCTTCGCACTCACATGGGGGACATGTTGGAGGCTCAGAAAGACAACTCCAGTCGACAGGGAATTTACCCCGAATCGGCTTTTCTCTATGACGAGCGCGAGGACGCCTATCGGTGCCCTGCAGGCCAGTGGTTGCGCCGCCGGAACCATCGCGTCTCCAAGCAGGCGGGCGAATACGCCGCCAGTTGCAGGACTTGTGAAGCCTGCGCGTTGCGAGCCAACTGCACCCGGGCGACCACAGGGGGCCGTTCCTTGAAGCGCCATGACGGCCATGAAATGATCGTGCGAGGCCGGGAACAGTCTCGGAGTCTGGAGGCTCGTCGCGATCGTCGGCGAAGAAAATGGATCATGGAGGGTAGTTTTGCGGACGCTGCCAACAACCATGGTTTCAAACGTGCCCGGTGGCGTCGGTTATGGAGGCAGCAGATTCAAGATTGGATGATTGCCGCCGTGCAAAACGTCCGGATTTTGATCAGGAACGCCTTCGCCCCGAAAATCAAAGCCGGCGCGGCCTTCGCGCGCGCCACAATGGCATCTGTCGATGCCATCGGCGCTGTCTTGACGCCAAATGCTCCGTATGAATTCGCGCCTATGCCCCTTTTCTGACTGATGAAAATTTGTCGTCAGATGGTTGGCTATTCATTGACTCCCTGGCATTTGGGCAACACGCCGTTCACTTTTCACATTGCTTAACTCAACATGGTCACACCAGCCTTCACTGCACTTCCATCACCCGTTCAAACACACCGACTACTGAAAGACCTTCTCCTCCTGACAACACAATGTCTTCATGCTGGGCATTGATGGATGACAAAACTATCGCCTTGGCCTCCCCAATGCTGTCAGTCCCGCGAACTCTTGCGCTACGATATCGCTTAATCAACGCGAGGGATGCATCCCCGGCAAACCCATCGATGTGGCACAACACAATCTTGCTGTTTCGACTTCCTCCTGGATCCTTCTTGAAAAGACAAAGAGCCCCATCCCTGATGTCGGGCTCCATGGAATCGCCCTCGGCGCGAACCAAGAACCGATCTTTGGGAAATGGACCGCCCGCGACACGGACCCAGGTGCATGAGGAACCGACCGTAAAGTTTCCAGATAGATCTTTGTAGCTGGCGTCGGCCGCCGTACGGAGATCGAGAAGCGGCAGGGCGTTCTTGTATTCAATCAGTTCATCCGCCTCTTTACGTATCCTTGCCTCGAAATAGCGCCGGGTCTCCTCGTCGGTAAAATGGACGTAGCAGCCTTTTTGCCCCCGGGTCATCAGTGTGCGATAGGTGTTCTTGATGATCGCATCAATACGTTTTGCCGCAGTCGCTGGGTGCTTTTTGACCAACCCCTTCCAGCCGCTGATGGAACGGTCGGTGCTGGCGCGTTTGGAGGGATCGGTAATGACCTTGCCATTGCGCACCACTAGGTCGGGACCAATGATGACCCCCACATAGTCTAACTCAAGCCCTTGGCAGGTATGAACACACCCAACCTGATCCACAGAATCAGGCTTGATGATCCAGGCCTGACCATCTTCACTTAGATTCCATGTCGCCTTGTAGGTCCCAAGCTTGATGTCGGGGAGTGCCGCATTCTTCTTACTCACCCACTTCCAACAATACCCGGCCACCATGCGCGCCTTGTTGCGGGCTTTGTTCTTCTCGCGAATCAGGGCATGCAATTCGGCTGGCGAATCCATGATCCTGAAATCGTAGTCCAACGTGTCTAGCGTATCGTTGGCCGTCTCCCTGATTTGCAGGGAATCGTCCAGCCAGGCAAGATACCCATTGGAGCCGTTGCATCGGAATTGGGATGCCAGCTCAAGTTCCGTAACCTGTGCCCCCTGCTCTTTCGCCCAGCGCCGGATCTCTTCCTTGTCGCCAATGTCCTTGAGGGTGACTTTCTGGTCCTCGTCGACAAAGAAGACGCTGCATTTGCTGGAGCGGACAATCTCCATGACCTGATTTTCACCCAGATGACTAAACATCCCTGATTTTTCGTTGAGCCGGTGGGCTTCATCCACAATCAGGCAGTCAATACTGTCGGCGTCCACGGCGTGATACCCGCCCGCCCCCCTGAATAGATTCGTGATGTGGGATTTCCGGAGGGAACCCGTCAGCTTTGCCTGATACACCTCGCGCGGGGCGGAGTTCCGGGTGACGTACTGCGCCACGAGCTGACGACCTGTCAGTGCCACCAGCAAACTGATGGCCACCACGGACTTCCCTGTGCCCGGCCCGCCTTCAACAATCAGAACCTGCTTCTTGCCATTTGAAGCCTTGTCCATCAGGGAAAGCGCCATTTCATAGACGACTTTTTGGTCGTCAATCATGACGAATTCCTCATTCCCTTTGAGCATAGAGGCCAGTTGGTCAGCCAGCGCCTTTGAGGGTTTAATTTTGCCCTGGTCAATGCGGTACATCAGCCGGTTCTTGTCCCCATATTTGACATGGGTTTTGATGAACTGGCGCAGCTTCTCGGCATCGGGCTTGAGGAACAGGGGCGCCTTCTTGATGTAGTCGGCATAGAACTCATTGGCGATGACACTGTCGGGGACATAGTTGTGCAGGTACGCGCAGGGGTAAAGCTGGATGGGCTCGTCCTGGACCGTCTGGTTGAAGTCCTCGAGGATCCGCTTGTAGGACCAGGCTTGGTAGGACGGGTGTGGCGTCTCGCTTTCACCCTGCTTGAGCCGGGTGGTGACAATCGCATCCTTGGTGGTCAGGCTGGCATGGGTCCATTGCTTGAGCTCGACCAGTACAGCGCTTTCCTGTTGCCTGCCGTCCAGACCCGTCAGGATGAAATCGATGCGCTTGGAGGTTGCCGGGATGTGGTATTCGATGCTGACACCGGCGTCGTGTGGAATTTCACCGTCGTTCAGCACGCGCTCCATGTACTGCAGGGAGTTGGACCAAGACTCGATCTCCTGCCGGCTGGTGCTATGCCCCGTTACCGTCTGAAAGGCGGTGAGGATGATATTGCTGATGTTGTTGGAATCCACATCGTCATGGAACTTCGCTTTGGTGGCGGAGTAGACGATCATTGATGCAACTCATCGTATTTCTTGGCCGACCCCTTGGATTTGGCCACTGGATACTTCAGGGCGTTAGCGGCGAGTTTCTGCCGGATGGCCTCCTCAACCGGAACCTCCAGACCGTCCGCCAGCAGGAGTGTGAAGATCAGAACATCCGCCAGTTCCTCGACCACCTTCTTCCGTTTCGCGGGGTCAGCCAGGTCGGCGGTGATTTCGGCGTTGGATTTCCAGAGGAAGCGTTCCTGCAGCTCGGCAGACTCGATGGCGATGGCGGCGGCAAGGTCTTTTGGGGTATGGAACTGCTTCCAATCGCGTTCGTCGCGAAACTTCACGATGTCGCGAATCAGGTCATCCAAGGCACGTCTCATTCGGCTCCCGGTAAGCACCGTTACAAATGCAAGAAGCAACGCTCAGTAAACAGCAAGCTGGATGTAATCACTTCGCCCAAGCAATTACTAGCGTAATTAGCAACACCTTAAAGCGCGGACAACATCGACAGCCTCTGGTGAGGCATTACGGCGGGTACGCAGGGTAGCGGAATCCGTTAGGATTCCGAGGGGCGGGCGGCATTCTCACGAATGCCGCTACGGGGGAAAAGGTGGCATCCGGGACATCGAATGCCGCCAAAGGCCAAAACCTCGTATCGCAACGCAAGTGCTAACCACACCCGTCAAATTGCCGCGTTGATCCCATGCCCGCTTTATGGTTCGATACAACCGTCGGATAGAGATCGCGACAATCCCTTGCTGGAGGTTTATTCATGGCTCGCAAACCTAAAACACGCTGCATCGGCATCCTGACCGCAGGCGGCGATTGCCCCGGACTCAACGCCGCCATCCGCGGCGTCGCCAAGGCCGCCCTCCACCACGGCATCAAGGTCATCGGTATCCTCGACGGATTCCGCGGCCTCGTGGAGAATCGCACCATCCCCCTCGAGGACCAGCACGTCAGCGGCATCCTCACCATGGGCGGAACCCTTCTCGGAACCAGCCGCGACAAACCCCATAAAATGACCATGGGCGCCAAGGTGATGGATATGACGGATGTGGCCATCGCCAACGCACGCCGTCTGCAAATCGACTGCCTCGTCTGCCTCGGTGGCAATGGCACCCAGAAAAACGCCCTCCACCTCCACCGGAGCGGCGGCATCAACGTCCTCACCCTCCCCAAAACCATCGATAACGACGTCGCCCTGACGGATACCTCCTTCGGATTCGACACCGCCATGGGCATCGCCACGGAAGCCATCGACCGCCTTCACACCACCGCGACAAGTCATCACCGGATCATTGTCGTTGAACTCATGGGACACTCCGCGGGCTGGCTCGCCCTTGGCGCCGGAATCGCAGGCGGCGCCGACGCCATCCTCATTCCCGAAATCCCGTACGACCTGGCCGCCGTGGCCGAACATCTGCGCGACCGGCGCCAGCACGGCAAACGTTTCTCCATCGTCGCTGTGGCCGAAGGCGCTGTTTCACGCGAGGCAGCCGCCATACAGGAACAGGACTCCAAGAACGGCAAAAAAAGGAAACAGGCCAGTATCGAAACTCCGACTTCACAGGACCACAACGCCATCCACCTCGTCCAGGAACCCATGGCTAGTCGACTGACCCGCCAGATACAGCAACTCACCGGCCTGGAAGCACGGGTCACCTCGCTGGGACATGTCCAACGGGGAGGAACCCCTTCGGCGGCGGATCGCCTGCTCTGCACACGCCTCGGCACCAAGGCCGGTCAGTTACTCGCCGCAGGCACCTATAACGTCATGGTCGCAGTCCGCGGGGAGCACTGCATCCCCGTCCCCCTCGCCAAGGTGGCGGGCATCACCAAAACCATCCCCCTGTCGCACCCATGGATTGAAACCGCCAGACTCGTCGGCACCTGCCTCGGCGATGGTCACACCCTGTAACCCACCCGTGCCTCTCGCCGCGCACCCTCACGGCGCCAATAGGACCTGGTATACCGCCGCGCCATCCGACCCGAGATCCGGGTCAACATAGTCGAGGAAGGAAAACAGCAGGATCCGGTCAAAATGCTCGCGTGCCAGTTTCAACTGCGCCTGCAGTTGACCCGCCGCCGCTGGCTCCGCCGCAAACACGCCATTGGTCGTTGCCACGCGCCGGAACGCCTCCACCACACACCCGACCGACGGCGATTGGGTATTCCCCCACTCCGCTCGAATCGCCTTGTAGTAATCAGGCAGATACCGGAACGGAGGATCCGCCTCCCCACACCCATCCTGTATCAACACCTCATCCACCCCGGTTTCCGCAACAAGCCCGCGCAAGGTCCGTGCATAGACGTCAGGCGATGTGCGACCCCTGAAGAACGCGCTAACCGCCACCGGCCGGCTCGAATCTGCCCGCTTCAGCGCCCGCACCATGTCGTGCAGATAGGTCCGCATCAACTTGCCACGCCCATCCACCCGCCAACTCTTGTCGTCAATTTCATCCGGCAGATAGTACCCCTTCCACGCCGCCTGCCCCCCAAAGGCCTTCAACAAGGCTTTTTGAACCGACAGATTGCGTCCCTGTCGTATCAGAAAGTAGTCCCTCAAGGTCGTCTCGCGTCCCGTGATCTCCGTCCAGTAATCCGGATCATGACGCAACCCCAGATAGACATCCATCCCCACCCCTTCCAGTCCGGCAAACATCCGCTCAAGAACCGGATACGATTCCGCGGCATCCGTCCCTTTGGCGAAGTAGGTCACCTGGTCATCCGCCACCCATTGAACCATCACACGGGTGATGCCAGCCTTGGCCATCTGCTCAAAGTCTTGCCGCCATTGCTCAACGGTCTTCCCGGCACATCCCCGGTTCAACTGAACAAACGTCCCCATGGACCCCGCCGCCATGGCGCTCGACGAGAGGACCATGATCGCCCCCGCCACTGCCTTCCAGATTCTCAAGTATGGATGTTTTTTCACGCGCACCTCACTTCACAAAGTTCACCCCAAACATGACTCCGTCGAACGACCGTCCATCAAAACCGGCTGGCGTATCCTCAAACCAACCCCACGTGTAATGGATAAATCCATCCAGGTACCAGCCCTGTACCGCATACCGGTGTTCCGCCTGCAACAGCCGCGCCGTGGCACCCACCCCCACCAGTGAATAGGTCCCGATACCCGCGGCATCATCCGATTGATAACGACCCACCGCCATGAGTTGCGGCAGCGTCAGGTAGCCATCCGGCCCAAGCGGGAACGACAACCCGATCCGCCCGTCCACATAGTAGATCCACCGCTCCGGCGTTTCCAGATAGCGACTGACCTCGCCATAAACCGATTCCGTTGTCCACCAGGCGGCCTCCTGCACCGGACGCGTTCCCCGCTCCAGCGAAATCATATTGCGCCACAACCAGTTATCCTCGGCATTGTCGCCAATCTTGAACAAGCGCTCAAACGAGGTGTTGAAATTGATCTTGGCGAACGGTTTATACCGCGCCCCCACCCCACCTTGGTAGGACTGCTCGTCCGGCGTCCAACTGTCCTGTTCAAAGTTGCCCAGCGCCCGGCCAAACACCTCGAAGATCCGTTCGTTCCGGAACCCGACGTTCGGCGGCCGCCAACTGATCTCCGCCCCGTACTGCGACGGCAATGCCCCGTCAATCGACAACAGGACTTCGTTGGATGAGAGATTGTAGTCCGTCTTGCTAAGGTAGGCTTGGAACCCCACCGTCTTGTCGAGTGTCGTCTGCTGCTTCTTCATCGCCAGACGGTTCTCCCGGTAGGCCGCCGCGTCGGGTTCCTCCATCACCGGCAGAATCTCATCATACACATCAATCGCCTGCCGGAAGGCGTCTCGGGCCGCAACCCTGTCATTCAGCCGCATCATCTGGTAACCCAGTTCCTCCAGTGTATCCACCTCATAGGGGAAGAACAGCAGTCCCTTCTTGAGATAGTTGACGCCACCCTCCCGCGGCCGGGCCATCCCCTCGGTCACTCCCCGGTCCGCCCAATAGGTGGCTGGCACCGTCCCGAGTTTCTCCTGGAACGTCTGAAGATCCGCCGCGGCTTCCGCCGGTCGCCCGTGCGCCCGGTATGCCATGCCACGCAGGTAATACAAGTCCACCCGCCCGGGATCGAGTTGCAGCGCCTCCGTGAAGGCCGAAACCGCCGCCTCGCCATTACCCCCCGCATACAGTGCCCGCCCCGTCAGATCCATGATATCGGCCTTGAGCACCCCATTGGAAACCGTCCCCATCAACCCCTGTCCCCCGTCAATCACCTCGCCGTTCCGCCCCAGCGCCAACAGGATCCGGAGCCGTGCCACCTGCAATTCCGGACTGCCTTGAATCGCCAGGGCCTTGTCGGCATCCGACAACGCCTGCTCATCCTGATCCTGGTCGTAGTTCAGGAAAGCCCGGTTCGCATAGAAGGCGTTCTGCTCCGACAGACTCAATGCCTGCGGATTTGCCACGCGGTTCAGGTGATACAACGCCAACCCGGGCATCCCCATCCGGTAGAAGGCAAACCCGGCATACAACCGCGAGAGGTCATCCGCCGTCTTCATCTCCGCCAAGTGTCCAGCCGCCGCCTCGAAGTTTCCGACTTCATATTCCACCCGGCCCATCTGCCGCCGCCATTGCTCATCGGGACTGCCGTCCTTGCACGCCTCATTGAACCAGAATCGCGCATCCTCGTAGTTCCCCACGGCCAGCAACAACTCCGCCACCGCCATGGAGAGATCATGCCGGCGGGCGGGCTCCTTCTCCGCCTTCATACTCTCCGCGAACAACACCGTCGCCTGCTTGGAGTCCCCCGACAGGTAAAGTTGCGCGGCATATTCCCTCAGCCGCGACGGTTCGGGACTTTCCTTCACCACCACTTCCATAAGTTTAAGATAGTCGTTGATCCGGTGGGTCCTCAAACAGATCTGCGCCAATTCATACCGCGCCGGTCGCCGGACCGAATCCGGGACCCCTTCCGTATTCAGAATCTGCAGCAGGACTTTCTCCTCTTCCCCGGCCCGGCCCAGCAACTTGATGACAAAGGCATAATTCAACGCGATGGATGCGTCATACCCCTTCGCCAAGGCCTGCTCGAAGTACAGGGCCGCCTGGTCTGCCTGGTTATTGCGCCAGGCCGCCAGCGCCGCCTCGGCAAGCACCTCGCGCGACCCATCCAGCGCGACCAATCCGCGGGCGGCCTCCAGATATCCCACCTGGTCACCCAGATTCTTGCGACTGAACATCCGCGCACGCAGTGCCTTCGCCTTCAATACCTGAGAGGCATCGGCCCGCTTGAGCAGGGCGTCCGCCTGATCCGACGCCTCGGCCCACTGATTCCCGGCCATCAGGGCGTCCAAGTAGGACAAGGCGCCGGGCTCGGAATACTCCTTTTCGAGGGACCGTTTGTAAAGCCGTATGGAATCCTCAACCTGCCCCATCCGGCCTGCCGCCAGGGCGGCCTCCTGGAGATCGGCGGCCAGGTCCACCACCTTGAGCAATTCCCGGGCCGCTTCCTGATACCCCGGATTATTCCCCCGGTTCTTCTCGGCATACATCAGATTTCGCCACACACGGGTCCGCCCCCCCTCGCTCAACGTCCCCGCCAGGGCCCGCCGGGCCGTCGCCGCACAGACATCCCATTTCCCGGCACCCGACAGCGCCTCCAACTCGCTTAACACCGTCGATTCGTCAAATCCAATCCCCTGTGCCTTGGCGAACCATCCGGCGGCTTCCTCATATTTCCTTAACCGCAAGGCTGCTTCCCCTGCCTCGCGTATTGCCACCACTCCTCCCCCGGCGGCCAGATTGGTTGCCGCCGCATAGTACCCCTGATCGTTGCCGGAATTCTTCTCCGCAAACATCAGATACCGCAACGCGGTCTCGCGCCCCTTGGGGGTAAACACCCCTGCGGCCAGCCAGCCACGGACCTCACCCGCCAGTGCCGGCAGGCGCCCGGCGGAAAGCAGACTCTGCAAATAGGCCAGGGCCAGCGGCTCATCAAACCCCGCCTCCAGACAGGTCTTGAACTGGTCGGCCGCCCCGGCATAGTCGCCCGACTGAACCGCATTCATTCCCAACTGCCTCGCCACCGCCCCCCGCACCCCCGCATCCTTCGGAAGCAATTCCGCCGCTTTCCGCAAAGCCGCCTGCGCCCCCTGGTAGTCTTTCAAGTTGGTCATCATGTAGCCGCGCTTCAACTCGATGACGCCCCGCTGCTCAGGCGTTTTGGCCATCCCGGCCGCGCCATCCAGCACCTTCAACCCCTCCGCCCAGCGATCTTGCCTGGCCAACGACTCTGCCACCACCGTCAGGGCACGCGGATCATTGTCACGCTTCATCCAGAGTTCCGCATACCGGGCGGCCTTGTCATACTGCCCCAAGCGCACACTGGCCTCGGCCAGCACCTTCCACGCCTCGAGCTGACGGCCCCCCTCCCCGGGCACCTGCAGCAGGTAACGCTCCACCGCCGACACCGCCACGGCATCCTTGCCGGCCTTGATCGCCAAATAAGCCTGGTCAAACAACAGATCCCCCGCCTCGGGAAACTCCTTGATCAATTCCTCGCACAACCGGAGCCCCCGCTCCACCTGGCCCACCCGCTCGCTGTTGCGCACCAGCATGAGCTTCACATGGTTGTTGTTCCGATCAAAGTCCAGTGCTTTCACCAGCGCCGCATCCGCCCCGGCATAGTCCCCCTCCGCGATCAGGCGGGTTGCCTGTTGCACAAGCGGCCCGACATGGTAGCGCCCGTACTGACGCTGGAACGCTCCCGGCTCCTTGCGGTGCTCCGGTATCGGCCAGTCCCCGTCAGCCGCCATCACGCTTGTCACCAACCCCATCGCCAACAACAACACCATTTTTCGCATCCTCTGCAAACGCCTCATGACCCGCCCCCCCTCACTGTGAGAGTTCATGTTCGACCTCATCCTGCTTGATCACCTTCATTCCGACAAGGATATCCCCGATTCTCTGTCCCGTCCGCTTCTGGCGCCGCAGCGCCTCCTTGAGTTGCGGTTCGGTAATCTTGCCGCTCCTCAGGAGCCGGGCGCCCACCCGCCCCTCAAGCGAACGCCCGGCCGCGTCCGGACGATAGCCGCAATACAAGGCAAAATGCAGATCGATCGGCGCACAAAGCTTGAAGGCCACCTTCCGCCCCAACTCCGCCGCCAGCCCCTCGCGATTGATGTCCACGCGATCATCCGCCGCCATGATCACCGTCTCTCCATTCATCTCCAGCGGAAAAACCTGGTAGCGCTCCGCCAGTTCCAGAGGCACCAGCTTAATGAGTTCCTCCGGCACCGCAAACGGATCAATCTCCACCGCCTCCACATGCCGCTGCCTCGCCAGCGCAACCATCAGATCCTCGTCCCACAACACCCCTTGCCGGATCAGGATCGCCCCGAGTTTCTCGCCGGTGACCGCCTGTTCTGTCAACGCGGCCTCCAACTGCTTCGTCGTCACCAGTCGCCGTTCCAGCAGAAGATCGCCCAACTTCAGGTGATACTGCCGCAACTGGTCTTCGGTCGGCCAGGCGTGCGCCGTCTTGCCCCAGGCCGGCACCTGCCGTGAAATCCGGGCCGCCACATATCGCCGGATGGCCACCCAGGTCGCGCAGAAGTTAAGGATGTTGGCATAGATTAGACGCGGCGGCACCAGAAGCGCATGCGCGAACCCGTAGATACGCCACGTGGAAACCACCCGGTTTGCCAGCCGCCACAGCAACAGTCCGAGAATGGCAAAGACGGCCGTCGCAAACACCTCGCCCCTCGAAATCAACGGTGGAATCTGAACTCCCGGCACGATGTAGGGCGCCACCAGACAGCCCAGCCAGTACACCGCCACCACGTATCCGACCACCGTCAACAGGTTCGCCAGCACCGCCTTCCGGTCCCGGTATAGACAGTAGTCGCTGTTCAGTCGGCGCGTCCACCCCATGCCCCACCCCTGCAGTCCGATCCCCAAAATCCAGCGCGACCTCTGCCGCACCGCCGCACTGAACTGCTTCGGGAAAAACTCCCGCGTGGCCACCGGCTCAAGCACCCGGTGTTCCCGCATCTTCCCGGACCACGGACTCCGCCGCGACTCCACCCGCTCGACCCGTTGCTGCAGGAATATCTTTTTTCCCTTCAAATCCTTCAGATTCAACCCCATTTCGTAGTCCTCGGTCAGGGTGCTGATGTCGAACACCTGGTTCCGGTTCTGGGCCGCCAGATAATCCATCGCCCGCCTGCTGATCGCCGTCCCGACACCCGCCGACGGCAGATAAGCCGCCAGATACTCACGGACCCGCAGGTCCTTCGTGTGGCTTTCGGCAAATTCATCCATGTAGACACCCGTCACAAAGTCATACCAGCGCCCCTCCAACGGGAATACCGGCAACTGGATGAAATCCATCCGGGGCATCAGGTAGTTGAAATACTTCAGGGAAAGCGGATGCACCAGATCCTCCGCGTCATGCATGACGTAGAACTCAAACGTCACCCCATGCTCCTTCTCATACAGCAGGACCTCCTGGTAAATCCAGTTAAGGCAGTCCGCCTTGTTGGTCGGCCCGTCAATCGGGGTGACGGCCAGTTCGATGTTGGGATAGATCTCGCGAACCTTTTCCGCCTCACGCCGCGTCGCCTCGTCATTCGGATAGGTTCCCACAAAAACCTTGTAATTCTTGTAGCGCAGGGTCCCCAGGGTGTTCAACAGCATGCGGGCAATGACCGCCGACTCATCCCAGGCGGGAATCATGATAGCCACCCGCTGCTCCGGCACCTCATCCAACTGCCGCACGGTCACCGGACGGATGAGTCTTCCCATGAAAAGTTTCCGGTAAATCACCCTTGTGTAGTGGACCAGATCGAAAAACAGGTCGTCCACACCGCTGATCAGGAACAAAACCGCCAGAATCATGAATAACCAGCGGAATGTATACCAGATGACGAACCCCGCCCGGCCTCCGTCAATCATGGACGCAGTGTTGACAAGCAGTGACTGGTACAAAAGGACGACAACCAGAACTACCACAACCCAGCGCACTGCGCTTAGTAGAACCAGTCTTACCTGCGGAGGCTTTTTCACGTAACCACCCTTTCCACCCCTTCGGGCAAACGGCGGCGCACACCAACCCTGCCACCTATTTCAGGATAGCCCTCCTCACCCTGATGTCAATCCGGAATTCGCGAAAGCAGCGAACGGCACCACTCCACCGCCTCTGCTCCATTTCTGTTCCCTTTGTTGACACATCCCCGTTTTTTGAATAGTGTTCGTGCCGTTTTTAGCGGCGGGATAGCTCAGTGGTAGAGCAGAGGACTCATAAGCCTTTGGTCGTGGGTTCAACTCCCTCTCCCGCCACCAACCTTCGCTCCTAGCGCAGCAAGAGCGAAGGCTGCCGCGACGTAGCCCCGATCGGTGCGACAGGGCGAAGGCGGGCCTGTTCACAACGCTGCCCAAACAAGGAGACCCCCAATGCTGACGATCGAAACAGTCCGGTTCAAAGGCTGGAACAACAATATCCGCCTCTCCAATGGCTCCGTTGAATTGATCGTCACCGGCGATGTCGGCCCCCGCATTATCCGTTGCGGATTCGTCAACGAACGCAACCTCATGGCCGAATTCAAGGAACAGTTGGGCGGAACCGGCGAGAAGGACTGGATGATCCGCGGCGGACACCGTTTATGGATCGCCCCGGAGTCCAAATCCGAGACCTATGAACTCGACAACAGCCCGGTCCAGATCCGCAAGATCCCTGGCGGCATCAGCACCCTCCAGGAACCCGGCCGGTTGACCGGCATTCAGAAGACCATGAATATCCGCATGGCGGAGACCACCAACGAAATCACCATCACTCACCAGCTCATCAACCGCGGCCGCAAGCCCCGTACCCTCGCCCCCTGGGCCTTGACCGTGATGGCGCCGGGTGGCCTCTGCATCATCCCGCTGCCGGAGAAGATCCCACACACCGACCGCCTGCTCCACAACCAGGCATGGAGCATCTGGGGCTACACGGACTTCGCAGACGGCCGGTGGACGCTCGGCTCCCGCTACACCTTCTTCCGCCAGAGCCGCAAACACGGCCCGGGCAAACTGGGCATCGCCCACCGCGAAGGCTGGGTGGCCTACCAACTCGATGGGTTCGTCATGGCCAAATCGTTTGAGTTCATCGAAGGCGCCACCTATCCCGATGGCGGTGTGAATTTCGAGACCTTCTCCAACGAACGCATGCTGGAGGTGGAAACCCTCGCCCCCCTGACCACCCTGGCCCCGGGCAAATCCGTCAAACACGTTGAAAAATGGACGTTGCTCAGGAATACCAAACCGGTGCAGACCGAAAAAGACGCCGCCCTGATCGCCCGCCGGCTGAATGCCTAGCCCGACGGCTCACCCATTCCCTCTTCACATCTCACTTCCCGCGTCTTCAGAACCTGAGGTCCGCCTTCAGCAGGCGTTCTTCCAGCTCCGCAATGACCCGGTCATCATCCGACTTCCCGGCACTCTCAAACGTCGCCGAGAACCGTAGAAACGCCCCCGCATCATCCCACGGAACCGTGGAAATTGAACTCTCCCGAATCAGGTACTGCGAGGCGTCTTCCGCCGTGGCAAACGCCGTCATTCCCGCCCCCTTCGGCGCCGGAACATACAGGTAGAACGTCCCCCCCGGCATCTTCGCCTTGAACCCGACCCGCTTCAACACCTTGACCATCTTGCGCAGCCGCCGCTCATAGTGCCGCTTGATCTTGTCGGACAACGCCCTGTCGGCGATCCCGGCGCACGCCGCCAACTGGATGGCCTTGAATTGGCCGGAATCAATATTGTCCTTCACCTCGGCATAGGCCTGCACAATCCGGGGCGCCCCGGCCACAAACCCCAGCCGCCAGCCGGTCATGTTGTAACTCTTGCTCATCGAGTGCAACTCGATCGCCACGTCCTTGCCGCCCGGCCGGCTGAGGATGGACAACGGTTCGCGCCCGTACACCAGCGTCGCATAGGCCGCATCCTGCACAATCAGGATGTTGTTCGCCGCCGCAAACGCAATCAGTTCATCAAACAGGGCTTCCGATGGGGCCGCCCCGGTGGGATTGTTCGGGTAGTTCACATACATCAACTTCGCCCGCCGCACCACGTCGGGATCGAGTTTGTCGAGCGCCGGATAGAACCCGTTCTCCTTGCGGAGCGGCATCTTGACGACTTCCCCGCCCAGATAACGCGTATGAGTGGCCAGCACCGGATACCCCGGCACCGTCACCAACGCCACATCCCCGGGATTGATGAAACACAGCGGCAGCATCGCCAGCGCCGGCTTGGATCCAATGCTATGAGTAATCTCCGTTTCCGGATCGAGTCCCGTCACCCCGAAGAACTTGGCCATGTACTCCGCCGCCGCCACTTTGAATTCACGAATCCCGTTGTCGGCATACCCGCGGTTAACCGGATCATCCACGGCCTTCTTGAGCGCCTTCCGGATCGGTGCCGGGGCCATCTGGTCCGGCTCCCCCACCCCGAAGTCCAGCAATTCCACAGCAGGCCGGGCCGCCCGCGCCGCCGCCTTGGCCCTCTTGATCTTCTCGAATTTGTAGATCTCGTTCTTGGTTCCGAACGTCGCGCCGCCAATCCGCTCCGCAAACAACTTCTGAAAATCCATGACTGTCTCCCTGTTCGATTCAACAAAACGCGTAACCATTACCCTGAACCGCCCCGCCAATCAACTCCCAAGTATTGACGCCGGACGATTTCAACGGCATCATAACCGCCACGAGCACCCGTATGAGCGAATCACCGACAACTCCGGACACCAGCACCGCCACCCGTGATGCCACCGCCTTGGTTCAGGCTATCGGACAGTCCCTGAACATGGCCACCCTCTACGGAATGAACCATAAGGTCACCCGCGCCTCCCTCGAAGGCAGTTTCCCCGTTCTCGGGCTGTTCGTGGATATCTACGGCCATCTGGATATCAACGTCACCGAGGGCAGCGTCCTCATCAACGGCAACCCCTCGGAAGCGCCTCTGGCCTCAACCCTCGCAACCAAACTCACCACCCATAACCTCCTGAGTTTCGAAATCTCCAAAGGGTTCACCCTCGACGAATACCTCGCCCTCTTCACCATCCTCCTCACGTCTCCATCGCTGCTCAACGGCTCGGCCACCTCCAAACTGAACGAGTCGAGCGGGTTCCTCCATATTCAGGCACGCTCCATAGAATACCGCCGCGTTGCCGAAGGCGACACAATCCCAACCCCAACCGCCCCTCCACCCCCCGCCGCCGAACCCCCACCTGCCGATTCCCCACCGCCGCCGGACCTGGATAACATCCTCGCCTTCCTCAAGGACGACCGGAACGCCAATGCACAGCGCTCCGCCGAGGATATCCGCCAACTCGCCGGCGATGCCGAGAAACTGGCCGAACTCATCCTGCGCACCGTCGAGGTCCGCGCATCCGCCGCTAACATCTCCTCCGGCGAATCCCTGACCGATATCGTCGTCGGCACCATCGGCAAAATCGTCACCGAATTAACCAGCCCGGATAACGTCCGTACCGAAAAAGGCCGCAAACAGGTCAAGCGCTCGCTAATGCTCCTGGAGAAGGTCGTCCTCCAGAAACTTCAGCAAATCGCCGGACACGAAACCTCCGAGGCCGCCGAGGCCTTGCTCGACGAAGCCGCCGAAAGCCTGGATGTGGAGAACATGGCCTCCAAGTTCCTCAAAAACAAAAAGGCCGCCGACGAATCCAGCGAAAAACTGCGCCGCCTGATCGCCAGAACCGGCGACGATCCCGAACAACTGGCCGCCCTGCACGAATCCCTCGTCAACCGCGGACTGTCAGAGGAAGGCTGGCAGGAACTCATAATCACTCGCGAATCCTCTTCAGGCACGGGCTCCGGTGACTCTGCCGGAGGACTGGGCGACATCAAGGCCCTGACCCTGCTCCTGGCAAAACTCGGAGAGACCATCGACCAGTCACGCACTGCCCCCATTACCGAAGCACTCCATGAATTGGCCGGCGAAACCCACCGCCAGATGGAAACCTTGGCGGCAAAGACTGAAAAGAAGATTGCCACACTACGCCGGATGCTGGACCATGAATCCCTGGATGCCTCGGGGAAACCAATCCAATTATCCCGAAAACAGCTGATGGAATTTCTGGCGGAAATCGGACAGGAACTCAGCCAGCCATTGACCGTGGTTTCGGCCACCATCGACATGCTCCGGGCCCAGCGCGCCGGAATCCTGACCGAAGCCCAGGGCGAACTGCTCAACATGACCGCCGACAGCACGTCCCGCCTTGCCCATCTCGTGGATTGCCTGATCCGGATCGCCGGGAATCCGCTTAGCACCCACCCCGACCAGACCATCCTGAGTGCGCTCTACAACAAACCGAATCCGTAGTCCGTGGTTCGCAGTCGATTCCCCTACCCCGCACATCCATCCTTAACATGAATCACACGGTCGCACCGCGCCGCAATCTCGTCGTTGTGTGTCACCAACACCAGGGTATGCCCCTTCTCCTTCGTCAGCGAAAACAGGCAGGATAGAATCTGTTCCCCTGTCGCGCTGTCGAGGTTCCCCGTCGGCTCATCCGCCAGCAACAACTCCGGCTCATTGATCAACGCCCTGGCCAGCGCCACCCGCTGCTGCTCCCCCCCCGAAAGTTCCAACGGTGTGTGTTCCATCCGCTCGCACAGTCCCACCGCCGCCAACAACGATTCCGCCCGGCGCCGGTGCACCCCCGCCTCCCGCCGCATCTCCCACAACGTCATCGTCGGCAGCAGTACATTCTCCAGCACATCCAGCTCCGGCAGCAGGTGATAGGACTGGAACACAAACCCCACATGCCGCGCCCGCAGCGCCGTACGGTCACGCGCCGAAAGCCGGTATACATCCCGCCCCTTGAAAAACACCCGCCCCGTCGATGGCTGATCCAACCCGCCCAGGGCATGCAACAGCGTGCTCTTGCCCGCCCCGCTGGGCCCGACAATCGCCACTGTCTCGCCCACCCGGATATCGACCGACACCCCCCTGAGTACATGCAAGGACCGCCCACCCATGAGGTAGGTTTTCGTAATCGCTTCCGCCTGTGAAATCATTTCCATCTCAGTCCATCATCCGTTGTCTGTAGTCCGCAGTCCGTCAGCCTCTCCCACCCCTCCTACTCGTGCCGCAACGCCTGCACCGGATCCAACCGCGCCGCCCGCCACGCGGGAATCAACCCGGCCAGTGTGCAAATCAGCACCACCGCCCCCGCCACAATCGCCACATCCACCGCGGACGTCCGCGACGGAATCTCACTCAGCCGGTACAATTCCTTCGGAAACAATTCGAGACTGAACGTGTCCGACAGCCACCGCAACAAGTCATTCCGGTACCTCAACACCACCAGTGCCGTCCCGATCCCCGCCGTCGTCCCGATCATCCCCTCCAGCCATCCCTGCCAGAAGAAGATCCGCATGACGGTCCCCGAGGAAAACCCGATCGACTTCAACAACCCGATCTCCCGCGTCTTCTGCACCGTCACCGTGATCAACGTGTTGGTGATCCCGAAGGCCGCCACCACCGTGATGAAGATCAGCAGGAAGAACATCATGTTCTTCTCGACGCGCAGGGCACTGAACAACTGCCGGTTCTGCTCCATCCAGGTCTCCACATAGTAGTCCGTCCCCAACATGGCCCGGATGGCGCCCCGGATCTCCTGCGCACGGTAAGGGTCCTTCGTCATCAGGCGGATGGACTGCACCCCTTCTTCCATCCCCACGATCTCCCGCCCTTTTTCAAGCGAGCACAACACAAACCCCATGTCGTACTCCCACATCCCCACCTCAAACACCCCGGCCACCACCAACTCCTCCGGCAACGCGATCTCATCACGGCTCACAAAGTTCTTCGGCGAATTGATCAGTAGTTTGTCCCCGACCGTCACCCCCATCCGCCGCGCCAGATCCACCCCCACCACTACCCCTTTGCCCTCCGGCGCAAACGCGCCCGCCACCATGTGGCGGGGAATCTGGCTGACCGTCTTCTCGCATTCCTTGTCCACCCCGCGCAATACCGGCGTGTAGATCCGCCCGCCATGGTTGATGACGACCGGACTCTCAATGGTGGGCGCGATCCCGGAGACCCCCGGCACCCGCTTCAGCCGGCTCATCATCTCCCCCTCGCCTTCAATTCCCCCCGCCCCCGTCACCGTCAGATGGGCGTTAAACCCGAGAATCTTCTCGCGCCACATGTCATCAAACCCGCTCATCACGGACAGGACGATGACCAGCACCGCCACCCCGAGCAGGACCCCGAGAATGGAAATGATGGTGACCACCGAAAAGTAGGTCCGCTTGGGCTTCAGATACTTCAGCGCAAGGAATAGGGAAACCGGCATCATAGGTTTAGGAAAAGGGTTCAGAGTTCAGTGTCCTGTTATGGGTCATGCCTGCTTCTCGAGGGGTTTCAACTGCGGGAATAGAATCACGTCCCGAATGGCGTCACACCCCGTCAGGGTCATGACCAGACGGTCGATGCCGATCCCCATCCCGCCGGCGGGCGGCATGCCATGCTCCATGGCCGTCAGGAAATCCTCATCCACCTTCTGCGCCTCTTCCCCGGCCTGCTCCTCAAACCGTTTCCTCTGCTCAATCGGGTCATTCAGTTCGGAATACCCCGGAGCAATTTCCTTGCCGCCAATGACCAACTCAAACACATCCACCACGGAAGGATCATCGTCGCAACGCTTCGCGAGCGGCACCAACTCCGCCGGAAGCCGCGTCACAAACGTGGGATTCTGCAGGGTCTTCTCAATCAGCTTGGAGTACACCTCCTGCGTGATTTCCGCCGTGCCCCACGCAGGATCGACATGCACCCCGGCGGCATCCGCCTTGGCCCCCATGGTCGCCCGGTCGATGGAAAACCAGTCGGCTCCCATCCGCTCCATGACAAGATCCCGGTAGGCCACCTCGCGCCAGGGCCGTGCCAGGTCAATCGGCGTCTCATTCGTTCCGACACGCAAGGTGCCCATCACCTTCTCCGCCACCCGGGTCACCATCGCCTCCACAAGGTCTTTCATCCCCCGCATGTCCGAATAGGCCTCATACACCTCGATCATCGTGAATTCCGGATTGTGCGTCCGCGACAATCCTTCGTTCCTGAAATTGCGATTGAGTTCAAACACCTTGTCATACCCGCCCACCAGCAGCCGCTTGAGATAAAGTTCGGGTGCAATCCGCAGATACATCTTGGTGTCCAGCGCCTCGTAATGCGTCACGAACGGACGGGCCGCCGCCCCGCCCGGCTGGGGCTGCATCATGGGTGTCTCAACTTCCTGGAACCCCGCGCCATGCAGATACGCCCGGATCTCCCGGATCACCAGCGACCGCTTCTCGAATACCGCCCGCGCCTCCGCGTTCGAAATCAGATCCAGGTACCGCTGCCGGTACCGTTGGTCGGTATCCTTCAACCCGTGCCACTTCTCCGGCAATGGCAACAGCGCCTTGGAAAGCAACACCCACTTGTCAATCTTGACCGTGGGCTCCCCGGTACGGGTCATGAAGGTGGTTCCTTCCACCCCGATATGGTCGCCGAGATCCAAAAACTTGAAGGCGTCGAACACCGCTTCGCCAATGTGGTTCTTCATCGCGTAAACCTGCAGCCGGTCCGACCCGTCCCGCAGATCGGCAAAAACACTCTTGCCCATGTCCCGGAACGTGGTAATCCGCCCGGCCACCCGCACCGGCTTGTTCTCCTCGAATCCGGCGCGAACCTGCGCCAGACGCCCCGTCCGCACAAACGCCCGCCCGAACGGCTCATAGCCCAACCCCTTCAGCGACTCCAGATTCTTCCGCCGCTGTTCGATAATCTCACTGGACACTGCTTCCGTCATACCATCTCCCGCCTTCGCTTGTTACCATCAACCATTCCCCATCAACCATTCCCCCTGCTACTTCCCAATCAGCGATTTCCCCTTCAACAGCAAGTCCAGTTGCTCCCGCAACGTCTTCTCCAGATCAGGAATCAATCCGATATGCACGGCCTGCACCGTCCCGTCTTTCCCGATCAGCACCGTCTGCGGTATCCCCTGCACCTGGTAAGTCACCCCCGCCTTGCCATCCGTGTCCAGCGCCACCGGACAGGACAGTCCTTCCTTCTCCATGAATTTGCGGATCTGGTCAGGCTGCTCCTGCTGATTGACCGCATAGAAAACCACTCCCTTGCCCTTGTAGTCGGCAGCCACCTTGGCCACGATAGGCAGCCCTTGACGACAGGGCCCGCACCAGGTGGCCCAGAAGTCCAGCACCACGACCATCGCGTTTGACGAAACCACCGGAACGTCCGCCTTGCCTCCGTCCAGCAAGTCCAGCGAGAAGGCCGGCGCGGGCTTTCCTTCCAATGAATCAGGAATATCGCCCCCCTCCTCATCCGCGAACAGCGAGTCGACTTTCCGGGCTCCCGCCGGAGGCTTGAACTCGAAGGCGCCCGCCGGCAATGCCCCCCCCACCGTCCAGCCGCGAAACTGATTCTCGACGGTCATCTTCATGCCACGCATGCCCGGCATCTGCTCATCCACGGCACCCATCCCCTTGGTTATGTCCGTCACCACCTTGAGCACCACCGACGTCGCCCCCGACGTCACCCACATTTCCCAATCGCACTCATTCTGCTCGAAACGGATCAGGTCGCACTCCTGTCCATTCACCGTCGCCTTCCCCTCATAGGTCGCCTTCCTGACCCCTTCCAGAAGCGCCCCCCGGACGTCCTCTTTCAGCAGATTGTCGATGAACGTCGTTGTGGCACCCATCGCCCCGACGGCCTGGAACAACTCCTCATAGGTCTTCGGCGCCACACTGACCGCGTACCGGTCCATCATAGGCAGATGCGCATAGACGTTCGATCCGTCGGACACCAGGGTAAAGGTCGGCATCCCCTTGATCCGCCGGATCGCCAGTTTGGCGGGCCGTTCGACTGCCACGGCATAGGTCGTCGTGATCTCCTGCCGCATACCCTCCATCTCATTGTGCATCTCCAGCGTCATGGTACAGGCCATGGACTGGGCCTTCTGCATCCCGTCGGCCAGCCTCCCCACGATCTTCTCCACGGCCGGATCAATGCCGCTGTCAGCCGCTTTTGCCGCGATCGCCATCCACACCACGGTCACCATCATCAGCATCTTCTTCATGAGTTACTCCTGTTCTGCATCTCCAGAAACGGCAATCGCAATGACTGCGGTTCAAACACAAAATCCTCGGCGCACAACTGCATCGCCTCCTGCGACATGGCCATGTACTTCCCGGTGGCCGTGGCCAGCAACACTCCCTCCTGATCAAGGATCCGGCCTTCGGCCGACACCACGCGCGACTTGGACGCCCCGATCCACCCCTCCACCCGGATCCGGTTCCCCACGCCCACCGGCGCCTTGAGCCGCACCGTCATTTCCGCCGCCACACAGGCCTTGCGAAATGTCAGGATTGCCCCCCACGTCATCACCTCGTCCAACAGCGTCATCAGGATCCCGCCATGCACCAGATTCCGCCAGCCCAGGTCCTCCTCGCGCGTCACATGCTCCAACACCACACGATCCTTCTCGATCCTCGAACGCAACTGCAATCCGTGGGCATTCCACTCCCCGCATATGAAGCAGGATTTCGTCCGCGGCAGGCTCCCCGATGTAAAGTCCCAATCCGTCATGGCCTAGTACACATCCACCTTGCGGTAGATCCCCATCGTCACAAACAGGCGCGCCGCCCCGCGCTCCAACAGCGTGTTCAGCGTTTCGGCCTGCCGGTTGTATATTTCCTTGTGAATCATGATGCGCGCATACTGCTCATCCAGTTTGCCCCTGAGATTGTCCAGCGTTGCCAGCCCGCCGGGATCGCGCCCGGCATCCATGGCCGCAAACAGGCGGTTCAGAACCGACGTCAGTCGCGCCTCCGCCTTCGAACACTCCTGCACCGTCGCCACATGGTCAGCCAGATCACAGGCGTTCCCGATCACGTCCAGTAACTGCGAAGTGTCGGCATGCACCGCGGCCACAATGTAGGGAACCATTTCCCGGCGGGCCATCAGTGCCTTCCGCAATCCCTCCCAAGCCTCATTCACCTGGCACCGCGAGAATTCCAGCGCCTTGGCCGTCTGCGACACCCAAAGCGCAAACGACACTCCCGCCATCGCCAGGATGATGAACACCAACCCTATCATGGTTTACTTCGTCTTTTCCGCATAGTCCGTCGTCCGTAGTCCATCTTCCCCTACTCCCGCAACCCCAGATCACCTTTAATCTCGAATCCCTTGGGCAACCGCGCCCGGAGCGCCTTGACTCCGTTGGCATACACCGGATCAATCTCGATCTTGTGAATCAGTCCACCCCTGGCATCCCGCGGCGCCTTCACCCCCGCCAACTCCATCCACCGCACCCATTTCTCCATCATGGCCGCCCGCGATGTCACCGGCGAATCCTCGCCCTCGGCATTCTTGACCGGAGCGAATTCATCCTCCCGCGCGAATTCCAGGATCAGCGCCGCCCGGGCATCGGGCAGCGCATCAAAAATGAACTTCTCGAACTTAAACGCATTGGGCTTGTCCGGCTTGCAAGTCTTCCCGGCATCGTCACAATACGACACTTTCTTGTGCGCCTGGTGCAGAGGCAACCCCGC
>JBIJCW010000118.1:0-7083 GCA_044344495.1 Kiritimatiellia bacterium
TCTCACTGGTCTTGCCATGCGCCACCTATAACACTTTACGCAATTCCATCGCAATGCCTAATTGCAGAATATGGAGACGTGACCCCACCCGCACAAGTGAACCTGCCAATCCGAGTTTAGGACCCTCGGATAGGTTGACGGTTTTCTGGATTCGAGCGGGAAGTCCGGCTCACAGGAATGGCCGATGAGGCAGGCGGAGTATCGGCGCCAGATGGCGGCGGAGTTCGGCCGCCAAATTGAGGGACTTGAACTCGCAGAGACGCTCCGCCTGCCGCGCCAACACCGCCTCCCTCAACTTCGCGTCCCGCATCAGGCAACCCAGCATCTCCGCCATCTCCTCGTAACGCTTCTCGCCGAACAGGACACCGGCCCCGCCCAACGTCTCGGGCACCGCCGCCGCCGCATACGCCAACACCGGCACTCCCTGCACCAGGGCCTCAATCAGGGGAATACAGAACCCCTCATGCTCGCTCATGCAGACAAACACATCCGCCGCCCGGTAACAGGCATTCAATTCCGCCTGCGGAATCGAACCCGTGAATTCCACATTCTCCACCTTCAGATCCCGCACCATCGCCAACAACAGCCGCTGGTACCGTTCCGTGCCCGCATAGGATCCCGCCAAAATCAGCCGGGAATCAGGCTCCACCGCCTTCTGGAAAAAGGCGAAGAGCATGATCACGTCCTCAATCTTCTTGTTGGGAGCGCACCGGCCGACAAACAACACGTTCTTCTTGCCGTCCCGGTAGCGCCGCAGCACAGCCCGGTCGGCGGCACCCGTCAACCGTCCAAAATCCAGCATCAGGGGCAGGACTTGCGGATTGATATAACCCCACTGCATCAACTCATCGGCATTGAACCGGCTGTCGGCCAGATTCACAATCGCCACGCCGGCAAGCGCCCGCGCCTGTTCCCGCCCCCTGGCCAGTTGATGCGCCGTGGCCGGCTGGATCAACCGGAAATAGTCCGGCGGCGTAATGTTATGATACAAAATCGCCTTCCGCCCCCGCAGCGCCGGAAACACCTCATTGGCTGGCGACCCGATGGACAGGTGCAGCAGCACCCCGTCGTCATCATGCAACAGCGCGGCCACCTCGGAGAGATCACGGGCCTCACCGCGCAGTTCCGGCAGAATGCGCTTCTGCTCGCAAAAGATCTCCGACGCATACCCCCAATCCCGGAACAGGCTCCGCATCACCATGGCTTCATTGCTGATGGCGTCACCCCGGCTGAACCCGGCAACCAGTTGATGAAAGGCGGGCATGAGGCTATCGCTCCTCCCGCCGGGGCAGGGATAGTCTCCCCGGTTCAAGCTCCAGGCTCTTCTGCCAGTACCGCCGGGCTTCACCCGGTTCCCCCAGCGCGTACAGGGCATCACCCAGGTGGTCGTGGATTACCGGATCGTCCGGCATCGCCCTGGCCGCCTTCCTGAGACACTTCAAGGCTTTGCCGTACTCGCCCTGGCGATAGTAGACCCACCCGAGCGTATCGAGATAAGCCCCCTCATCCGGCACCACTTTTAACGCCCGCGTCACATACGTCAGGGCCTTCTCAAGCTGGATGCCCTTGTCCGCCCACATGTAGGCAAGATAGTTCAACGCCTGACCCGACTCCGGGTCCAACTCCAGACACCTCTGCAGGAGCCGCTCCGCCTCCTCAAAATTGCCAGCCCGCTCACAGGCGCTTCCATACCAGAAATAGAAATGGGACGGCAGTGGCCGGGACTCCCCATCGCCTCGTTTCGCCAGGGCTTCCACCCGAGCATACTGTGCTGTCGCCTCGGCAAACCGCTCCAGCCGGCTATACACCAACCCGAGATAAATCCGGGCCGCCACGTCATCCGGATGCGTCCGGACGATCTCCTCCATCAGCGCGAGCGCCCCCTCAGGCTGGGTCTTAAGACGCAGGCTGGCCACCCGCAGCGTGGCCGCGGTATCCTCGGGCTTCGCCTTGGCGGCCTGCTCGTAGTACCGCATGGCCTTCTCCTCGTCGCCCTCCTCCTCGAAGAGTTCACCCAAAAGCAAGGCCACCTGCGCATCCTCGGGATAACGCCACGCCAGATCCAGAAGCCCCCTGATGGCGGCCTGCTTTTGCCCCGCCGCCACCTGGGCCCTGGCCAGCAGCACCCTGCTCACCCTGCGATTGGCATCGGCACTGAGTACACGCTCAAGGAAGGGTATGGCCACCGCCGCTTCCCCACCCAGCACATAAAGACGCCCCATGTTGTCGCAGAAATCGACAAACACCTCTTTAAGCGCCGGTTCCGCCAACCCCTCATCCACCATGGCCAGCACCTTGCGAGGCTGCTCCTCAGCGGCATAGAGTGAAGCCAACCGGAGGCGCGGCTCACTCGCCAACGGCGCAAGTTGGATGGCGGTGCGGAATTCACGCTCCGCCTGCCGGTTCTGTGAATTGAGTTGGCAGGCAATCCCGAGAATCAGATGCGCCTCCATCGATTTCGGATGGTGCGCCAAGGTCCGCCGCAGGACAGTCACTGCGGCCTCATATTCCTTCCGCTTTAGATGATCCGCCGCCACCTTGAGCGCCAGGGGAAGGCTCGCCGGATCGGCCGCCGCCGCGGCCCGTAAATGCATAAGGGCCGCCTGGCTTCCTCCCAGCGTCACCTCGGAAATCAAAGCCAGGCTATAATGGGCAAGCGCCCCAGCCATCCGCTCATCTTCCGGATTTAATCCGGAAGGAGCAATAGCCGGGGCGGCACGGTCGTACAGCGTTGTGCAACCGACAAGAACAAGGAGAGGACCCGCCGCGAGCCAGTTTTGCCATGCTCGCATGCTCTGGATCTCCTCCTTACTTGTTCTTGTGGCGGGCGGCTTTCTGCCGTTTGCGCTGCTTATGCTTCGCCATCTTTGCACGGCGCTTTTTCTTGATCGATCCCACGGTATACTCCTTTTTCGACTCTAAACCCGGATCCGGCTGCCTACCGGATCACCTTGTTCAACGGAAGCTCGATAATACCTTCCGCCCCAACACGTTTCAATTCCGGAATAATCTCCCGGACCACCTTTTCTTCAACAACCGATTCAATGGCCACCCAGTCCGGTGTCCCCAGCGGATTGATCGTCGGCGCGTGCAACGAAGGAAGAATCTTGGAAACCTGCTCCACCTTCCCCGTCGGCGCATTCATCTTTAACAACACCCGCGACTCCGCCGCCAGCGCCCCTTGCAACAACAGCGCGATCTGCTCCACCTTCCGCCGCTTCCAGGCATCCTGCCAGGACTTGCGGTTGACAATGAACTTGGTCGTCGATTGCAGCACCACATCCAGAATGCGCAGATTGTTGGCTCGCAGCGACGACCCCGTCTCCGTCAACTCCACAATGGCATCCACCAACTCGGGCACCTTCGCTTCCGTCGCCCCCCAGGAAAACTCCACATCCGCCTCAACCCCGTGCTTGGCCAGATACCGCTTGGTCAACCCCACGGCTTCCGTGGCAATGCGCTTGCCCTGTAAGTCCTTGACCGAATTAATCTTGGAATCATTGTGCACCGCAACCACCCAGCGCACCGGACGCATCCCCTGCTTCGCGTAAATCAGGTCGGCCACTTCATGAACATCGGACCCGTTCTCCTGAATCCAGTCAAACCCCGTGATCCCCGCATCCAGAACCCCCAACTCCACATAACGGCTGATCTCCTGGGCACGGATCAACCGTGCTTCGATTTCAGGATCATCCACATTGGGCGCATAGGAACGGGACCCCAAGGTCACCTTGAACCCGGCCTTCTGAAACATCGTAAAGGTCGCTTCCTGCAGACTCCCCTTCGGCAAACCCAACACTAACTTACTCATCGTCACTCCCTCCTGCCCTCATCAATCACCGCCTCCCGGTCACCGTCCCTCCGGCGTGGGTAAAGCGGGCGGGATACTATGTAAATCGAGGAAAAACGTCCATAACTATCGCAATTCACCATTCACCAGTCACTCCCCTGCCACCCTCACCACCCGCCCCACCACCCGCACCCGACGCCCCGCCAACAACTGCAAGGCCTCCGGCAACGCCAGATGCTCCTGCGCCTGAATACGCGCATGCAGGGTCGCCGGCGTGTCCCCCTCCAGAACCGCCACCGTGCGCTGTACGATGATCGGCCCCGTATCCGTCCCCTCATCCACAAAATGCACCGTGCACCCCGCCACCTTGACCCCGTAGTCCAACGCCTGCTTCCATGATTCCATCCCGGGAAACGCCGGCAACAACGCAGGGTGAAGATTCACGATCCGGTGCCGGAACGCCGTCAACATCCCCCCCTTGATAATCCGCATGAATCCGGCCAACACCACCACCTCAACCCCATACCGCCGCAGCGTTTCGAGGTAACGCTGCTCCCCTTCCCCCTCAAGTTTCGTCTTGAAGGGCGCCGCACTCACGTAGTCCGCGGGCACCCCCTCACTCCGCGCCCGCTCCAGGATATAGGCATCCTGGACATCGGACAAAACACAGGCCACACGGGCGTTCAACCGCCCTCCGGCAATGGCGTCAAAAATAGCCTGGGCGTTGGACCCTTTGCCCGATCCCAGGATTCCAATGGAAAGCGGTGGATTTGCACTCATGACCGACATCATAAATGGGGCCTTGACGGATAACAAGTCCCGGTGTTGTATTTGACCCCTCTATGAAACACATCCTGATCGCCGGCAATGATCGTACCCGGGATATCCTTCCCGAAGCGACGGACTCCGCCACCCCGGATAACGCGACCACCCCCCTGCTTCAGGCCCGCCATGAGGCGGAATACCTCTCTCGGCTCCTCGCTAAACTGCGCACCGAAAGCGGTCTGCAGTCCGCCGGTTTGAACCCGGTTCCCCGCCCCGGCCTGCTGGGCCGCCTCCAAGTCGCCTTGCACCGGTTCCTCTGGAAACTCCTGCGGTACCAGCACGACCACATGGCCTTCCAGCAAAGCGCCATCAACGCGGAAACCGCCGCCGCCCTCGAGTACCTCCGCGCCGAATACCGGCACGATCTCAACCAACTGACCCAACGCCTCGCCGCCTTGGAAGCCCGCCTCACCCCCGACGCACCCCCGGGATCATGACACCCTCCCTCCCAAGAATTGATCAACTTCTGGCCGGATTTGCCGAAGGCGATGCCACCTCCCAGGATGCCTTGGGCCTTCAACAGGTGCTCCGGCAACTGGGGCACCCATCCGATATTTTCGTCGCCCCCGGCCGGATCAGCCCCACCATGACCAACCTCTGCCTGCCCATGGATCAATACGCGGGCGCCGCTCCGGATTCCCTGATCTACCACTACGGCGGCCAATCCCCCGCCACCGCCTGCTTCATCGCCACTCCCGCCCGCCGCCTGGTCCGCTACCACAATATCACCCCCGGCGACTTCTTCGACGGCTACGACGATACCCTCGCCGCCAGCCTCCGCTCCGCCCGCCTTGAATTGCCAGGCGTTCTCGCCGCAGCGATTGCCACCCTGGCGGCTTCAGAATATAACGCCACCGAGGCCCGCCAGGCCGGGGCAGGACAGGTATGCGTTCTTCCGCTCGTGCCGTGCCCGGCCCGCCATCCTGCCACACCCGATCCCGCCACCCTGAAACGATACAGCGGCCCGTTGACCAATCTGCTCTTTGTCGGCCGCATCGCCCCCAACAAACGCATCGAGGACCTCATCCTGGCCTTCGAGATTTTTCAACAACGATTCAACCCCCTCTCCCGCCTCATCCTCGTCGGCTCGGAACGCAGTTGCCCTCGCTACTACACCGCCCTCCGCCGCCTCGCGGCGGAACGCCTGCTGACCCACGTCTGCTTCGAAGGCTACACCCTTGAAACCGGCCTCGAGGCTTGCTACCGCGCCTCCCACGCCTTCGTCTGCGCCAGCGCACACGAGGGATACTGCCTGCCGTTGATCGAAGCCATGGCGCACGGACTCCCGGTGATCGCCCGGAAGGCGGGGGGCACCCCCGAAGCCATGGATGGCGCCGGCGTCCTCTACAGCGGACTTGACCCCTCCGAACTCGCCACCTTGATCCACCGTACGCTGACCGACCCCGCACTGCGCACCACAGTCATCGCCTCCCAACAGACCCGCGTAGACCGCTGGGCCCGCCGTCATCCCGCCACGGAAGTGCAATCCCTGCTCGCCACCCTGCGGTAGCCCTCAGGACAAGACCCGCACCTTCGCCACCAACTTGTACATCGGACCCTCACCCGCCATGGGCGCATGCGCATCCTCGGGAAAGAAAATGGCAAAGTGTCCTTCAGGGACCGACACCCATACCTCCGGAGCTTCCTCATAGAACTCCAGATCCTTTTCCTCTCCATACCCCTTGCTGCACATGTTCCCCTCAAGATGACGCCAACCCATCACGTCACTTCCCCTGGCCATGAACTGGATGTCGATATAGCGCCGGTGGGTTTCAAAACACGCCCGCGCCTTCCCGCGGCCATTTTCCGTCACCACATTGGCATACAGACGCTCCCCGTCAATTTCCATCCTGCCGGCCGGACGCGTTGTCCCCGCGTTCTGCCGCAGCCACTCAAACGCAGCCTTGAACCCCGGATGTGCCGAATAGTACCGTTCCGCATTGCTGATATGGTCCAAAATCATGAATTCATGCCTCCTTCTGGTTGCTTCCCGTCAAAGGCAAGGATTTACCACGGAGGAACTGCGAATAAAACGCAAATATCATGCCGCTTCCCATTCTGCAACCCTCGCACGAATTGGGCGCATCTCCGAGTTTTGGCACACGCCAAAGCGAAAAGAGGATCCAACACCCGCCTGGAGTACCAGGCTCAAGCCACAAAGAGGAAAAGCAGAGAAGAGAATACGAATGTGGCGTTAATTTTTCCACACGAGTACCCTTCGACGGGTTCGGCTGGCTCACCGCAGGCGGGTTCGATAAACTCACCGCAGGCAGGCTCAGGGCAGGCATGTGGAGAAAATAAACGCCACGGTTTTTAGAAGGAGTGCGTTGAGGCCCTTTCGACAATGCTCTGGGTACACTCCAAGAACCCGTCGCGGGATTTTTGGCTCGGGTACTCCCGAACGAAAATGCCGCGACATTCTCTTCTTGCCTGCTGGAATTCTTTGTGAACTTCGTGGCTTGAGCCTG
>JBIJCW010000119.1:0-7055 GCA_044344495.1 Kiritimatiellia bacterium
GTCCATGGGCTGGTGAAAGGGAAAGGGGGGGTGAATGTGGGGGCCCGGGAACTTCTTGCGCGGCGTGTGCATGGCCGGCGTGAAGTGGTTGGCGTTGCCAAGACCGGGAAGAATGGGTAGACTTCGCGATCTTTTTTGGCACAGGAGTTTTGCGGCATGTCTTCGAAGTGGAATTGGGCGGAACAGCGTGCGCGGAAGGCGTTTCTGGCATTGCAGGATGGAACCATCCTGCGGGGTCATTCCGTCGGCGCACCCGTCGATACGCTCGGCGAGGTGGTCTTCAACACGGGAATGTCCGGATACCAGGAGATTCTCAGTGACCCTTCGTATAGTGGTCAATTCGTGACCATGACCTATCCGGAGATTGGCAATACGGGGATGAACAAGGCGGACATGGAAAGCCGCAAGCTTTTTGCCAACGGTTTTATCATTCACGCCATGAATACTCCCAGTAACTGGCGGGAGGAAGGTTCCCTGACAGAGCATCTTATCCGGGAGAAGATTCCCGCCATTGCGGGGATCGACACGCGTGCGTTGACGACCCGGCTACGGACGGAGGGGACCCAGCGGGCATTCATATGCGTGACCGGCAAGGTGGATGAGGCCGAGGCGGTCAAGCGGGCCAAGGAATGGGGCGGGCTGGATGGTCAGGATTACGCCAGCCGTGTCTCCTGTCAGAAGGCCTACCGGTGGGATACGGACGGGACGCTGACTGCGTCGTGGGGCGTGGCGGAGACGCTGCCCAAGATGGATCTACGGATCGTGGCCTACGATTTTGGCATCAAGTGGAACATTTTGCGCGGGTTGCGGTTGCATGGCATGGATGTCACGGTGGTGCCGGCGGAGACCTCTGCGGAAGCGGTGTTGGCCCTGAAGCCTGATGGCGTGTTCCTGTCCAACGGACCGGCGGATCCGGCGGCGGTGACGTATGCGATTGAGGCGGCGAAGGCCCTGCTGGGGAAGGTGCCGATGATGGGGATTTGCCTCGGGCACCAGATTCTCGGGTTGGCCTGCGGGGGCAAGACCTACCGGCTGAAATTTGGCCATCACGGGTGCAACCATCCGGTCAAGAACCTGAGGACCGGAGCGGTTGAGATCACGTCGCAGAACCACAATTTCGCGGTGGATCCCGCCACGCTGGATGCGGGGGTTGTGGAAGTCACCCATATCAATCTCAACGACCAGACGGTGGAGGGGTTGCAACATCGGAATGAGCCGATGTTCTGTGTGCAATATCATCCCGAAGCGGCGCCGGGGCCCCATGATCCATATTACCTGTTCGCGCGATTCCGCGAACTGATTCAGGAGGCTTAGGGTTATGCAGGGGCACAATTGGATTGCAATACTTGACTTTGGTTCGCAGTACAGCCAGTTGATTGCGCGGCGCGTGCGCGAGCAGCGTGTGTATTCCGAACTGCTGAGATTTGACACGTCCGCCGCCGCCCTGGCGGCGCGCAAGCCGGCGGGCATCATTCTTTCCGGCGGGCCGGCCAGTGTTCTCGACAAGGGGTCGCCGTTGTGTGATCCGGCGTTGTATGACCTGGGAGTGCCGGTGCTGGGCATTTGCTACGGGTTGCAGATGACGGCCAAGTTGCTGGGCGGCGCGGTGAAACCGGGCCGCGAGCGGGAGTATGGCAGCGCCCAGGTGAACGTGTCGGAGGCGGGTGATCTGTTCCGCGGTCTGCCCGGCGCGCTCGATGTGTGGATGAGCCATGGTGACCAGGTGGAGGCCATGCCGCCCGGGTTCCGGGTGATGGCGCGGACGGAGACCTGTCCGGTGGCGGCGATGGGGAATGCCGTCCGGCGCATCTACGGTCTGCAGTTCCATCCCGAAGTGGTGCATACCCCGAGGGGGGCGGAGATCCTGCGCCGGTTCCTGTTTGACATCTGCAAATGCCGTCCGGACTGGGAGATGGCGCAGTTCATCAAGGAAAGCGTGCAGGCCATCCGGGAAAAAGTGGGCGATGGCCAGGTGCTTTGCGGGTTGAGTGGCGGCGTGGATTCCTCGGTGGTGGCGGCGTTGCTGCACCGGGCCATTGGCAAGCAGTTGCACTGTGTCTTTGTGGACAACGGCGTGTTGCGGTACGACGAGGCGCGGCAGGTGGAGCAGACCTTTGGCGAGGCGTTCGGCATGGACCTGCATGTGGCGCATGCGCAGGACCAGTTCTTCCAAGCCCTCAAGGGGGTTGAGGAACCCGAGAAGAAGCGCAAGGTGATCGGGAAGACGTTCATCGATGTTTTCGCGGAGGAAGCCCGCAAACTGGGCGATATCCAGTACCTGGCGCAAGGGACGTTGTATCCGGATGTGATTGAGAGTGCCTCGCCGATCGGTGGGCCGTCGGTCACGATCAAGAGCCATCACAATGTGGGGGGGCTGCCGGCCGATCTCAAGTTCAAGCTGATCGAGCCGATCCGGGAACTGTTCAAGGATGAGGTGCGGTTGCTGGGGCGGGAACTGGGGTTGCCGGACTTCATTGTCAATCGCCAACCCTTCCCCGGGCCGGGGATGGCGGTGCGGATTCTGGGAGAAGTGACGGCGGAGCGGGTGGCGATTCTGCAGAAGGCCGATTTGCGGGTGCAGGAGGAAATGCAGAAGGATCCGATCTATCCGCGCATCTGGCAGTCGTTTGCCGTCCTGCTGCCGATTCAGACGGTGGGGGTGATGGGCGACAGCCGCACGTACGAGAATGTGGTGGCCCTGAGGATTGTGGAGAGCCAGGATGGCATGACGGCCGACTGGTCGCGGGTTTCGTATGACACGCTGGCACGGATTTCGAGCCGGATCATCAATGAGGTGGCGGGGATCAACCGCGTGGTGTATGACATCAGTTCCAAGCCGCCGGCGACCATTGAGTGGGAGTAGGCGGGTGGGGCGTGAATGGCGCAGGGTGAATTGAGTGTCGAATTTCCAAGGTGAATCGTAAACCTACTGTGGATGGCAGGCTGGATATTGGGTTTTACCGCAGGCCGGATGTGGTGCGGCTCGCGAAGGAATTGCTGGGGATGCGGCTGATGACTCGGTTGCAGGGGCGCGTGGTGACGGGTGGGCGCATCGTGGAGACGGAGGCGTATGCGGGACCGGAGGACCGGGCCAGTCATGCGTACGGGAACCGGCGGACGGCGCGAACGGAGATGATGTTCCGGGGTGGCGGTGTGGCGTACATCTACCTGTGTTATGGCATGCATGCCCTGTTTAATGTGGTGACCAATGTGGCGGGGATTCCGCATGCCATCCTGATCCGTGCCGTGGAGCCGCAGGTGGGGGTGGAAACGATGCGGGTCCGGCGGCGGCGCCGGCATCTGGATCGGCGGGTGGCGGGCGGGCCGGGAATGTTGACCGAAGCGCTGGGTCTCGGGTTGGAGTGTAATGGATGCCTGTTGACGGGGAATAAGGTTTGGATTGAACAAGGCGGGGACCGGGTGGTCGGGGCCGACATTGTGGCCGGGCCGCGGGTGGGGGTGGACTATGCCGGGGTGGATGCGGCGTTGCCGTGGCGGTTCCGCCTGCGGGGCAGTTCCTGGACAAGTCTGCCTGAATGAGAGGAGAAACACGGGTGAAAGCGACGATACTGGCTGTCATACTCTTGGGTGCCGCCCAAGGCATTTTTGCCGATCAGTTGATCCGGGCCAACGGGGAGGTGCTGGACGGGACTTTTGCCGGATTCGACAAGCACCAGTTGATCTTCAAGAAGACCGCGGGCGGGGAAGCCCGGGACTTTGCCGCCAATGTCAAGAGCCTCACCGTCGTGGAGTGTCCGACCGTGTCGGTGGAGTTGCTCAACAAGCGCTATGACTCGGTGGTTTTCAAAGGGTACGACAAGTATACCGCTTATCTTGAAGACAACTCCGGAGCGATACGCGCGCCGGCGACGATGCTGAAGAGCATTACCATCCTTGAGCGGCCGTCCGTCAAGGAGGGACCGGCGCCTGAGCCGGAGGTGGAGCCGCCCCCCGGTCCGGCGCAACAGATTGCCAGGACGGTTCCCGGGGCGACGACGGTGGGGGCCCCGGCACCGCGGGCACCGGGCGCGGGACGGGAGTGGAAGCCGACCGGCAAATGGCGCGAGATAGAGAGTCCGGACGTGCCCGTGATCAGCCGGGGTGAAGACGTGGATGTGGAGAGCAAACTAAGAAAAGGCGTGGTGAATGTGGTGCACTTCCATTACGCGGCGGCCCATTCCAGCGTGAGGCAGGGCAACTACATCGAGGTGCTGGCCCGGAAGAGCGGCGGGCGTATCGTGGTGCTGCGCATCGTGGTCCAGGGGTGGGATGCGCCGGTTTGCGGGGCGAAGGAAATCAAGGCATTGCCCCAGTTCTGGTTCTACAGCCGGTCCGGGAAACTGGTGAACAAGTTGACCGACCGCTTCACCGAGGGTGATATTGATGCGGCGATGAAGCAGGCCCTGCAGCAGTTATAGTTATGAAAGCGGACCGGGTCATGGTGACGGGGGCCAGCGGGCTTCTGGGGCAAGCCGTGGTGGAACGGTTGGGTCGCGAGTTCCCGGTCCTGGCGCTTTCGCACCTGAAGACGGAGCCGGGTCTGGTGCCGGTTGATCTCACGAAGGCGGCCGATGTGGAGCGGTTGCGGTCCGAAGCGTGGGAGGCGGTGGTCCATTGCGCGGCGCATCGCAGTCCGGATTTTTGCGAAGCCCATCGCGAGGCGGCTTTCGCCCTGAACACCGAGGTGCCCGCGCGGTTGGCGCGGCTGGCGGCTGAAAGGGGCGCCCGGATGATTCATCTTTCGACTGACTATGTGTTCCCCGGGACAAATCCGCCTTATGGCGAGACGGATTCCTGCCATCCGGTCAACGTCTATGGGGAGACCAAGGTGGCGGCGGAGCGTGAGGTGGCGGCGATTGACCCCGGGGCTTGTATCCTGCGGATCGGGGCCCTCTACGGGGTTCCTTCCGGGCGGGTGTCGTCGCCGATGCTTGAGGAAGGGATCGAGGCTGTGCTTGGCGGGCGCGCCAATGACCAGGATCATGTCCTCAGGCGGTATCCGTTGTTCGTGGAGGATGTGGCGGAGGTGATCCGGTTTCTGCTGGGTCGGCGTGAGGTGGCGGGTGTTGTGCAGGCGGGGACCCAGGTTGGGGTGACCCGGTATGAGTGGGCGCTGCTGATTGGCCGGTTACTCGGGGTGAAGACGGATCATATCCGGCCGGCCACCGTTGATGCCGCGCGAAAGGCGACGCGTCCGCCGGATGCCCGTCTTTCCGTTGAGCGTCTGCGGTTGCTGGGGGCGCCGATTCCGCGTGATTGCGATGCGGTGTTGCCGGAAGTACTGGGCCGGTGCCAGTCTTGGATTGGGCGACTCAGAAAAGAAGTTGTCCATCCTGCTTTGACGTGACAGTATATTGCCGCAACACGAGAATCGGTTTGCTCCGGTTGTCTGAGAGAACGGCTAATTCACCGCTGGAGAGCAGTCATGGCCCGTCAAGGCGTCGATTGGGATGAGATGTACAAAGCGCTTTCGGCGTTCTGCAGGAAGCAAGGGCACTGCAAGGTTCCCGCCAACTCGAAGAAGAATCCCCAACTTGGCCGCTGGGTGGCGATGCAGCGTTACCGCCGCAAATTGGGTGAGGTGACGGCCCAGCAGGTGGAAAAACTCGATAAACTCGGGTTTGTCTGGTCGCCCACGGACCGGGTATGGGACGGCATGTTCGACCGGCTCCTTAAATTCAAGAAGAAGCAGGGGAACTGCGATGTGCCTTCGCAATGGGCGCGTGACTTGAATCTGGCCAACTGGGTGGCGAATCAGCGTCATCGGAACAAGATGGGGACGTTGGCTCCGGACCGCGTCAAGCGATTGGAAGCGATCGGGTTTTCCTGGGCGGTTTATGGCAGGGATAAACCGCGGAAGGCGAAGGAGAGTCAGGAGGCGAGCCGTCAAACACCGGTCGAGAAGGTTTCGGCTGCGGAAGAGCGGCTCTATCATGTGGTGAGTGAATACATTCAGTACAATGGGGTTGGGCCTCTGCCGGCGCGGTTGGAGAAGTTCATGAAGATGCGAGGCGGGGATTTCCCTCCCTACATTCCGCTTCCCGGGCGTCCGCTGGTGTTCAGGATGAATGGCGATGCGGGCAACTTCAAGGTCAAGTGGGCCGGGAAGGGCCCTCTCCCGGAAGATGTACGCATCTATCTGAACGAGAACGGTGTTCTTCCGCCGCACGACTGAATATCCGGGAGGAGTCAGGATTCAGGAGTCAGAAGGCATTCTCATTCTGAATCCTGAATGGTTGATGTCAAATTACCTGCCCCGTTCTTATTCCATTTTCCGCTGTAGCCAGGCGGCGAGGGCCAGGGGCAGGGCGCCGGCATAGAGGAGCAGGTGCACGAGGGAAGGGGCGGGAACGGCTGGCGCCAGGCGCGCCAGATTCCAGTACACCACCAGGCACGACAGCCATACCACGCCCAGGTTTGCCAGTGTGTCGGAGGAGGCGATCCATTGCAGTCCCGGCGTTCGCCGGTGCGTGAAGGGGAAAAGAAGGTTGGAGCCCATGAATCCGCATTGATCGAGCAGGGCATGCAAGGCCCAGGCGCCGCCGGCGATGACACCGGCTGTCCATCCGAGATTCCATCCGAGGGCCAGTCCGATGGCGCCCGCCACAGGAAGACTGTGGCTCCAATGGCGATGCCAGGGGATGAAACGGGCCTGGACCCGGCCATCGGAACGTGGTTCGAAGTCGAAGGAAGGTCCGCTAAAGATATCCATTTCCGTTGTGGCGGTGTAATCCGTGGCGACTGCACAGGGCAGGGCGGCGACCGCTTCGGCGGGCGGGTGCGGTTGGTCTGGAACGGGATGGCGGCTGGTGGTGACGATGCCGGTATAGGCGACGACAAGGCGTTTGGCCGGGCCATTCAGCGTGATGCGGAATTGATGCCACAGGCCGGCGCCGGGTTGAGACGTGTGCAGTTGGATGCGTGTTGTTTTCCTGGTTTCGTGGGTCCGGCCAATCGCCTCGGCGAGGGCGGTGGCGAGCAGGGCAGGGTCGGGGCGGGAAGGGTCCGGGATCACCTCCACGTCGTGCGGGTGCAGGAAGCGGAGCAACTTAAAG
>JBIJCW010000180.1:0-4468 GCA_044344495.1 Kiritimatiellia bacterium
CGGTCCATCCACAATGATCAACGTCTTGTAGACAAGCCTGAATCCGGTCTTGAAAGGCGTATACATCAGATCCACTCTGGGAAGACATGTCATACTGCCGTACACCCGCAAATCGTCCCACGCCTTCTGCAACGCCGCATCCTTGCCCACCATGGCTTTCGCCGCCTGCACCGGGGTTTCAACAGGATATGTGTTGTTGAAGACTTGATACACAGACCCATCCGTCTTCCGCTGGGAGATGATGATTTCCGCGCCCTCAACCGGCAACCCATTCAACATCTGGCGATAGCGCGTGTGACATCCAACCAGACTCTGCCGAACGCCCACCACCTCCAAGTTGGATAGATCGGGCGGGATCTTGAACCGGGCACTCTGGCTCCGCAGATAGTCTTCGGCCGACTTCCCCTTCAAATCCAAAGCATTGGGAAATTCAAGCCTCGGGGTGCCCCTGTAATCCTCATGGACTGAACCGCTTAACTCAATCGCCCCGGAAAACCCGTCGGGCGCGCAAAGGCATGCCAGGAAACCGGACAACGCCACCAGGGCAAAGCGCCACGGCAAGCGTTTCACACCAAACCGGACAGGCCGGATTATTCCTGTCCTGTTCATCTCCCCCCCAGCCCCTCCAGAATCCGCCCCACGACACCCTCATGGTTCAATCCCTCGCACGGAACCACCACGTCCGCATAGTGGTGATAAAGTGGCGCCCGCTCCAAATACAAGCCATCCAGGGATTGCCCCGGCATCATCACCACTCCCCGCGCCTGGAGGTTCTTGAGTCGCGCCCGGAGTCGAGCCATGGGCAGATCCAGATAAACCACCACTCCCTTTGCTTTCAGGTGGTTCATCGCCGGCTCGCTGTAAACCACACTCCCCCCCGTGGCGATCACATGTCGACTGCAGTCCGTCGCGAGTACATACCGCTCCTCCAGCGCCCGGAAAACATCCAGCCCGTCGTGATCAATAATTTCCTGCAGCCGACGCCCCTCATTCACCTGGATGCTCACGTCGGTATCCATGAACGGCCGCCCCATGACCTTGGCCAGCAGGACCCCAACGGTGCTCTTCCCCGCCCCGGGCATCCCGACCAACACCACATTGTCGTCACCCAAGACCTTCATCCGTGTATCCTTTTGTGTTCCCTGTGGGAGGGGCGCTACGCGCCGCGACCTTGCCCCGCGTTGCTGGCCGGCGTTGCGTCCCGGGCGCCACTATCCCCTTGCCTGCCAGCTCCTTCCGCCTGAACTCCTCATCATCCCACGGCTTCGCCGAAAGCTCCTTCCGCCTGCTCAACCGGAAGAAATGCGTCTCCGCCTCCACCCACTCCCCCTCACCCAGCTGCACATTCACCTCCCCGCGCTGAAACGCCTTTCCCAAATACGCATCCATCCGCCGCAAGGACTCCTCCTCCACATCCAGATAGACAACCCCCTCCGTCACCGCGTCGGGAAAAGGAATCAACGCCGCCTGCGACTGGTCCTTGACCCGCAACTGCATGTAGCCGTTCACCGTGCCGCCGCGCCGCGTCAGTTCACAACCAGCCACCTTCTTGATCACGTCAGCCAGCATTAGCGGCCCATAGACAAAAATATTCACACCCATAACAGCATCCGCCTCACTTGAATTCAATCCTGACCCGGTACTCCGTATAACTGCCCGAGGCAATATAGGCCCGCAAGACAGTCAAACGTCCCTCCAGTATATCAATATCCACCCCGTATTGCCGATCACCATCCTGCTCGTCCAACACCACCCGGTAGGCACCCGGAATCAAGTCCACCGGCAGATGGGAATCACTACCCACCGTGCCACGCGACAGGCCATCGATATAAAGGTCAACATCCGATGCCGTATTGTTATCAACAATCAACGCGCCATGCCCCGCCGCCGGGACGAAGTCAAATTCGTCATCCACATCGTCACAACCCGCCCCCAACACCAACCCGCACCCCAGCACCAGAAGCATTGACCGCCGGACACCCTGCCATATTTTGCTTTTCATCGTCATCCTCCTATTACGTCGTACCCTTTACGTCGCACCCTTCACGCCTCACCCTGTCACCTCTCGCCACTGCGCTCTTTCCTTGCCCCATCCGCATCCTATTGAGTATCTTCCGCCCCCAGGGATTGTCCAGAGGATTCCCGATGCCGCCATGAAAATGCCGCCATGAAAACCATTATCCTGCTCACCATCTCCAATATCTTCATGACCTTTGCCTGGTACGGCCACCTGAAGTACAAAACGTCCCCCTTGTGGATCGCCATCCTCGCCAGTTGGGGAATTGCCTTCGCAGAGTACTGCTTCCAGGTGCCAGCCAACCGCATCGGGCATGGCCGGTTCACCGCCGCGCAACTCAAGACCATCCAGGAAGTCATCACCCTGGTCGTCTTCTGCGCCTTTTCCGTACTCTATCTGAAGGAGGAATTGCGCTGGAACTATCTCGCGGGCTTCGCCTGCATCATCGCCGCCACCTTCTTCGTCTTCCACAAGTGGTGATATCGCGTTCACTGGTGTTCTGCAAGTGGTGATATCGCGTTCACTGGTGTTCTGTGGGAGGGGCGCTACGCGCCGCGACTCTTGTTCCTGCCCGCTCATCCCTCTGCCGCAGGGTTCAGGTCTCCCCCTTAGGGTTTCTCATCACTCCACCTTCACCCCGAATCCCAGCGCCGCCAGCGTCCGCAGCAACCCTTCCGATCCACCGGCCACGGTCACGGTCGTATACCGGAATTCACGCCGCTCCGGGTAGTCCCGCCGCTGCCGGTCAAACTCCTTTGCCCGCTCCTTGTCCGGTAATCCCGCCGATTCCCTGAACCGCCCGTCATCACTCCGGACGTCGTAAACCTGCGCCACCACTTCCCACAACACCGCCTCATCCGGACGTCCACCCGCCTCCACACGGATCTCCGGCACCAACGGTGGCGGCATCAGCGCCTCATGTGACCACACCGGATCCACCCCCAGAAACCGGCAAGCCTCCCGGTATACCATCACCGTCCCCATCACCTTCCCTTCAAAGGAATGCCCCGCGATATGCGGCGTCCCGATATCCACCAGCGGCAGCACATCCGTCCGGTATGCCGGCTCCCCCTCCCAGGTGTCCAGCACGGCATGCCCCACCCGCCCGGAGTGCAGGGCCGCCATCAGGGACTCCGTCCGGACAATCCCCCCGCGTGCCGCATTCAGAAAAATGGCCCCATCCCGCATCTGTCCAAAAAACGACTCATCCGCCAGATGCAGCGTCTTGTCGTCACCGTTCTTGGTCAACGGCACATGCAGCGTCACAATATCCGACTCACGCAGGATCCGCTCCAGCCCCACAAAAGGCCCAGGCTCCATCCCCTCCGCCGCCGGTTTCCGCCCCGCCCCTTCCACGCGCTCCCGTGGCGGGTCGTTAAGCAACACCTTCATCCCCAACGCCCGCGCCTTCCTCGCAACCCGACTCCCCACATTCCCCACCCCGATCACTCCCATCGTCTTCCCCGCCAGCCGGACCCCGTGCTGCTGTCCGATGCACAACAGGGCCGACGTCACATACTCGGACACACTGTTGGCATTGCACCCCGGCGCAAAACACCAGTGAATCCCTGCGCTTTCAAGATACCCGATATCCAGATGATCCGTCCCAATCGTAGCCGTACCCACGAAACGGACCTTACTTCCCTCCAACAGTTCCCGATTCACCTTTGTCGTCGACCGTAGCGCCAGCAAATCCACGTCACGCACCTGACTGGCGATAATATCGCGGCCCTCAATGATCTGCGTCGCGCCCAGCGTACCGAACGCCTCCGCCGCAAACGGCATATTTGTCGCACAAATGATTTTCATGCAGTCTCCCGCATCGCAGTCCCCAACAGCCCCGCTAACTCCCGCAACACCGGCTCCGGCGTCACCAAAGGCGGCATCACATAAACCACATTGCCCAACGGCCTCAACAGAACTCCCTTCTCCCGCAGACGATCACGAACCCGCGCCGCCCATGCCGCCCCAGCCCCCTTCTCCCCCTCCTCGAGTTCAACCACCCCGATCATCCCCAGCGTCCGCACATTCCCCACCCCGGCAATGCCGGCCAGCGCCGAGAACTCCCTCTTTAAGATCTCGCCCAGCCGCGCCGCCCCCTCGACAATCCGGTCCTCCTCATATACCCGCAGCGTTTCCACCGCCGCCGCCGCCGCAATCGGATTCCCGGCAAACGTGTGACCATGATAAAGGGTGTGATCCTCCGGCCTGTCCCGGAAGGTATTGAAAATGCCTTCTCGCACAATCGCCGCACTGATGGGCAGATACCCCGCCGACAGACTCTTCCCCACGCATACGATGTCGGGAACAATCCCCCCATGTTGATGGGCAAACATCTTTCCCGTCCGCCCGAACCCGACGGCAATCTCATCGGCAATCAGAAGGACCTCATTCTCGGCACACAACGCGCCCAACCGTTTCAGGTATTCCGCCGAGTGGATCCGCATGCCG
>JBIJCW010000121.1:0-6919 GCA_044344495.1 Kiritimatiellia bacterium
CGGGATTTTTGGCTCGGGTACTCCCGAACGAAAATGCCGCGACATTCTCTTCTTGCCTGCTGGAATTCTTTGTGAACTTCGCGGCTTGAGCCTGGCGTGCCCGCCGTAGCCTTTGGCGAAGGAGGGTACTCCAGGCGGGTGTGAAAAATCCCTTTGGGTTGCGATGGGGCCGATGGCTGGGGATATACCAAAACTCGGAGATACGCCCCTGTCGCACAGAAGTTGCTGTTTCTCCGGCCAGGAAATGCTATCTTCCTTGTAGAAACAATTGAAGGAGGCGACCCATGAATATCACCGACTTGGCCCACAATGAACAGTTGGCCCTTGTGGCTTTGACTGAACTGGCGGTCATTTCCGACCGCAACATTACCGCAAACGAGGTGGACAAGGTGGACGAAATCGTCGAGGCCCTCGGTGAAGACGTCTTCCAGAAACTGGCCGACGAAGCCGAAAACCGGTTTGCAGACCGTCAGGACCTGCGGGCCTATCTGACCGGCATCACCCGTCAGGATGCGCGCGATCTCATCTATGGCACCGTACTCTCCGAGTCTCTGGCCGACACCATTCCCCACGAGCAGGCCCAGTTCCTGGACTGGCTGGCCGCCGAATGGAAAATCACGCTGGAAGTGGCATCCGACACGACGGACAAATAAGCCGTGAAACGCCATCCCATCCCCTTCAACAAGTTCGTCTTGCCAGTCCTGGCCGGCTTCCACGAGCGCTGGATGCTCCTCACCGCCGGGGAAAACGCCCCTGGGAAATTCAACCCAATGACCGTCTCCTGGGGCGGTCTCGGCGAGATCTGGAACCGGCCCCTGGCCATGGTCCTGGTGCGACCAAGCCGCTACACCTTCGAACTCATCGAGAAGAACCCCGACTTCACCCTTTGCATGTTTCCCGGGGAGTACAAGGATCAGTTGACCTTGTGCGGAACACGCTCCGGCCGGTCCATCGACAAGGTCAAGGCCGCAGGCCTCACCCCCATCGCCTCCAGCCTGGTTGCCGCACCGGCCTACGATGAAGCCGAGTTGATCCTCGAATGCCGCAAGATGTACTACGACGACATTGAGCCTGGGCATTTCCTCGCCCCTCACATTGAAGGCAACTACAACGGCCGCGACTACCACCGCCTGTACTTCGGCGAAATCCTCGCCATCCACGGTACTCCCTCCTATCTGGCGCCGTCCCCATAGCGTCCCTTCACTCCACGTATGAAGATAGCCGGATACCCAGTCCAACCCGCCCTGGCGACTCCTGTCATTCTGGGCTTGGTTCTTGTGTTTCTCTTGGCCGTGTGGCCCATGATCGCCCCCTGGCCGGAGACCGCCTGGTTCATCCATCTTCCCCTCTTCTCCCTCCTGGCCGCGGCAATCGCAGGCGCCTGCTTTACCCAGACACGGATACTCTTACTGGCCATTCCGGCGGCCGCCACCCTTTTCTGTGTTGACCACGCCTACTTCGTGGAGCATGACTCCGCACACGGGGCCGCCACGTTACTTCTGGGCAGCTTTTTGCTCCCACCCCTGGCGGCTGTGTTGCACCGGTCACAGGAGCGGGGACTCCTCTCCCCTTACGGGGCCATCCGCGCCATGACGGTTCTCGCGCTCACGGGGTTCGTGATCGCGCTCCCCCTGAGTTCAGGGTTCCAGCAGTCCCTGCTGTCCTCGCCTCCGCCATCGCTTTGGACCGACTCCGGCTGGTTGCGCCTGCCCGGGGTAAGCCTGCTGGCGCTTCTGGGCTCGCTGCCTTTCCTCCTGTTCAAACCGCACGGCGAGAGCCCCCGCTTGGGGACGCTGACGGGAATGGCTCTGATTGCCCTGTTCCTGGCGTTGAATTTCTCTTCCTCATGGAGCCCCCCCACTCACCAGCGCGCCACCCTGGTTCTTTTCGGAACACTCGGCGGATTCACCCTCCTGCTTGCCGTCATGGAAACCGCCTGGCGCCACATGAACATCGACGAACTCACGGAACTTCCCGGCCGCCGTCCGATGAAACACCACCTGCGATGCCTTGGCGATGCCTACGTTCTGGCCGTGGTGGATATTGACCATTTCAAACGCATCAACGACACATATGGCCACCTTGCGGGCGACCAGATCCTGCGCTATGTGGCCGCCGAGCTTCGCAAAAACCTGCAAGGAGCCGCCTATCGTTACGGCGGCGAGGAATTTGTCATCGTGTACGAGCGCCTGGCCTACAAGGACTCGCTCAACAATCTGGACGACTTGCGCGACGCCATCAGCCGCAAGGAGTTCTTCCTGCGCAGCAAGACCCGCTCCGCGCAGAAACCACGCGCCCCCCAACAACGGGAACAGGAGACCCCCGCCATTCATCTCACGGTCAGCATCGGCGCCGCCGCCCCGTCCGCCCATTACAAAACCCCCCAGGAAGTTCTGGACGCCGCCGACCAGGCGCTTTACAGGGCCAAGGAAAACGGGCGAAACCGCGTCTGCCACATCGCCTGACCGGCTCTACACCATGACCGGCGGCTGACCCGTGGAGGACAGCACGCTGCTCCACAACAGGCTTTCCTGGTCAATCTTCCGCCGGTAGGCAGTCGCCATCAGCATGGGCACATGGATGAACGTGTTCCAGTAGCCAATCAGCAGGTCCGTGCGCCCTGTCATAGCCGCATGCACCGCGTGGCGCGCATACTGGTCACACAGCCACGCGTCCTCCGAGTTGGCCGGAGCACTGCGAATGAAGTAACTCGGATCCATGTATTTAAGATTGATGTCCACGCCCTTTTCCTTGAAGTAGGCGGCAATCTTTTCCTTCAGGATCAAACCCACATCCTCATGCAACACATTGCCCGAGGCGTCCTTGCGCTGCCCCACGCCCGACACCAAGTTCTGTCCCGCTCCCTCCGCCACCGCAATCAGGGCGTGGCGCTTGTGATGGATCCGGCGTTCCAGCGCCGCCAGAAACCCGTTCGGCCCGTCCAGCCCGAAGGGCACCTCGGGAACCAGCGCGAAATTCACTTCCTGACTGGCCAGTGTGGCCACCGCCGCAATAAACCCGGAATCGCGCCCCATCAGCCGGACCAGCGCAATACCGTTGTGATAACTGCGCGCTTCATGATGCGCACTGGACAGCACATCCCGCGCCCGGTCCACCGCCGTGTTGAAACCAAAGGTGCGCTGCGTGTAGAGAATGTCGTTGTCGATCGTCTTGGGAATCCCAACCACCGCCAGCGGCAACTTGCGATTCAGAGCCTCAACGGCAATCTCGTGGGCTCCCCGCTGCGTCCCGTCACCCCCGATCGTCAGCAGAATGTTCACCCCCATGCGTTCCAGCGTATCCACCATCACAGGCACCGGCTGTAACCCGCGCGAGGAGCCGAGGATGGTGCCTCCGTCCCGATGGATGTCATCCACCATGTCGTCATCGAGCCGCACGGCCTCGAAGCCATTGACTGGGTTCAAGCCCGCATAGCCGTAGCGGATCCCCAGCACTTCGCGAACCCCGTAGAGCCAAAGTTGGCGGTAGGCGGACCGGATCACACTGTTCAACCCGGGACAAAGCCCGCCGCAAGTCACGATGGCCGCACGGGTATACGATGGCTGGAAAAACAGTTTTCCGCGGGGCCCCGCTTTCTCAAACCGGAAGTCCTCGCCCACCGGCCCGCCTTCCTCGACGTTGTACCGCACCCGCACCACGTCGGCAACATAGTCACCCAGGGCATCGCCGACCTGGATACTCAAATTCAGGGGTGACGGGATCGCTGCCTCACCCAGCCTGGAAATCACGACATCCGGACTGCTCATCACGCTTCCTCCATTCGCCATGAAAAAGCGACTGTACACCCCCACTTCCTGTGGGTCAACTAGCCCATTGCCACAAGGCATATCCACGCTTGACAACCCGCAGTTACAGGCATAAATACCGAATTGCAGGGAAGGGCTAGGAATCGGATGGGTCCGTAAACAAAAAGGCACAACCATGGACGCTCCTGATGTTATCGACGAAACCGCCATTCAGCGTCTGCATCGAATCGGCGGCAATGAACTGGTGGGTGAACTGATCTCCATCTTCCTCCGGAGCGCGCCCGAGCGGATTGCTTCCGCCCTCGCCGGCACCACCACCGGAAATATGAGCCAGGTCCTCTTGGCGGTCCATTCGCTCAAATCCAGTTGTGCCAACGTCGGCGCACGGCGGATGCGCCAACTCGCCGTGGAAATCGAGACCCTTGCCCTGGACGGCGATGCCACGGCCCTGCCCGGGCGCCTCCACAATCTCGAGGAGGCGTTTCAAAAAGTCCGCCCCCTCCTCGAACATCGCTCCGACCATCCCCCGCAACGATCCCGCATTGCTGTCGTCGAGGATAACGCCGACAACCGGCTCCTGGTCCGCTGCATCCTGGAACCCACCTACGATGTCGCGGCATACGAAACCGGCGCCGAAGCCCTGGCCGACCTGCATAAGCAATGCCCGTCACTACTCCTGCTGGACATCTCCCTACCCGGCCTTGACGGGTACGCCGTCCTCAAGGCCATCAGGGCCGACACCAAGTTCTCAAGACTACCCGTGGTGGCATTGACCGCCCATGCCATGGCCGGCGACCGCGACCGGATCCTCGCCGCCGGTTTCGACGACTATGTGGCCAAACCCATTGACGACGAATCAATTCTCCTAAGCTGCATTACCCGTCTGCTCAAGCAATAGCCCGAAAAGGGGCGTCACCCGAAAAGAATCACCGCCATGTCATGGCTATCAAGATTGTCCTTCCGGCGGAAACTGGCACTGATCATCATCGGGATCAGTTCCATCAGCGCCTTGTTCTCCTGCGCCCTCCTCGGAGTCTATGACTGGGTAACCTACCGGGAAATCATGCCCGGTGAATTTCAGAGCCAACTCATCCTCTATGCCGGCGTTACCGGCATGATCCTCCTGGCATCGGGCATTGTAACTGTCATCCTCTCCATCCTGTTCCAAAGGTGGATATCCGCCCCCATCATCACCCTCGCCACCCTTGTCCGCCAGGTATCGGACCACAAGGACTACTCCCTCCGCGCCACCAGTATCAGCCAGGACGAAATCGGCGAGTTGACGGATGGCTTCAACCGCATGTTGCAGGGAATCCAGACTCGCGACGGAGCCCTGCGACAGAGCAATGACTCCCTGCATGCCGAGGTCGCCGAACGCCGGAAGGTCGAAAACGACCTGCGCCTGCTGACCGAAACCCTCGAACAGCGCGTTGCCGAACGGACCGCCGCCGCCGAGGCGGCCAACCAGGCCAAAAGCGCATTCCTCGCCCATGTCAGCCATGAATTGCGCACCCCGCTCAATTCAGTCATTGGCTTCACAAATCTCGTCCTGAAGAACAAGGCGGGCAACCTCCGTGCCGAAGACACCGCCTATCTGGAGCGCATTCTGGCCAACGGACGCCACCTGCTCAGATTGATCAACGAGGTACTCGACCTCGCCAAGATCGAGTCCCGGAAGGTCGAGCTCGACCTGGCTGATGTTGACCTGAAGGCATTGGTTCAGGATATCCTGACAAACTGCAGGAGCCAACTCGGCCATCGTAAAATTAAGTTGCTGCTCGACGCCCCGGAACAGGTGGCCCCGCTGCGGTCCGACCCGGGGAAACTCCGCCAGATCCTGCTTAATCTGATCAGTAATGGCATGAAGTTCACCGAACGCGGCCATGTGCTGGTCAGCATTGTCACCGAGCCCGGCACCCACGACCCGGTGCGCATCGACGTCAATGATACCGGCATCGGCATAGCGGCGGACAGGCAATCGGTCATATTTGAGGCATTCCGCCAGGCAGACAACAACACCGCACGCCGGTACGGCGGAACCGGCCTTGGGTTGACGATTTCCATGGCGCTTTGCCGCCTCTTGGGGTACCGCATGGACGTCTGTAGCGAAGCGGGGCGGGGATCAACCTTCTCCATCTGGTTCTCACCTCAATACCTGCCGCTCCCGGAGACCAGCCCCTCCAAACAACCGCTTCCCACCGGTGGCGCCACCCTTCCTGTCCCCGCCATCGCGCCCTGGCCTGACCCCTTGCAGGACCGGATCATCCTTGTGATCTGTGACGACGAGGAGTCACTTCTTTTGTTGACGCGCCTGCTGGAGGATATGGGATGCATCGTACTGCCGGCAACCTCCAGCCAGGAAGGATTTGGCCTCACCCGCAAAACCAGACCCGACGCCATCGTACTCAACTTCCTGTTGCCGGATATCGACGGTTCGGAAGTCTTGAAAAAGATCAAGGCCGACCCGGCCCTTCAGGACCGTCCCGTCGTGACGTTGTTGAACGGACATCTCGCCCCGGCCGAAACACTTGCCCCTCCCAGCCCAACCGGGGTGATCCTGCGGAAAACCGGCAACCTGGCAGACGATCTGCGCCAGACACTGAGTACTATCATGCATTGATATTCCGCTTTCCTGAATGTAGAGTGATGCCTTTTGGCGTCCATTGACGCCTTGAATATCGGTGTTTCTAACCCCATGATGAAAACGACGAGGCTAGCAGAACAATCCGGCGCCGGAACCACTCTGGCAAAATCACGCCGAATAACCTCGCCCCTGTGGCTGACCGGCACAGCCATTTTCCTGATCGCGCTGGCCATCCGGGTGGTATTCATTTTCCAAAGCGAGACCCTGGTCGATTTCCGGACTCCCACCCCGGGCCTCGACATCAGCCTCCACTGGGAAGCAGCAAAGCAGATCCGGGCCGACGCGCCGTTCCCCTGCTTTGAACTCATGATGCCTTCCGCCCCATTGCACCCCTACTTCGTGGCCGCCTGCCAGTCGATTTTTGGCGAAACCATGGTCTACCACCGTTTATTCAGAGCCTTGCTGGGCGCCCTGGCCATCCTAATCCTGTTCATTATCGCCTGGCGCATCACGAACAACCTGGCGGCGGCGTCCATCATGGCCCTGCTCCTGGCCGGACTGCCCAGTT
>JBIJCW010000014.1:0-22255 GCA_044344495.1 Kiritimatiellia bacterium
AGTTACCCCCCCTTTTCTCGTCCTTCGTGACCTTTGTGGTTAACTCTTCCTTTCCCCTATGGCCTTCGCGTGCTTCACTCCTTCTTGCTCAAACTCTCCCCTTCCCCGCGTGTAAATCCATCGAAGAATTGCGTCATGATCCCTAGGTGTTTTTTTGCTTTTTTCTCAAATAAAGTGGTTGCTTTTGAGGGGATTTGCATCTAGTGTCTGCCCGCAATATTTCTAAAAGGAGAAACCCGTATGGCAGGCTTGGACTTCAAGGCTCCTGTTGTCAAAGAACAGGAAAATGCAGCGATGGTGGCGCATAATACCCGGATAGGGGTGATGTTGTTCACGGTCTACGTCCTTTTTTATGGCGGATTCATGGCGTTGAGCGCCTTTCGTTACCAAATCATGGCTGAACCCTTCATTGCTGGAGTGAGTCTGGCTATTGTGTATGGATTCGCGCTGATCATCGTGGCGCTGATCCTGGCGTTGGTTTACATGAAGATCTGTCGCAAAACCTCCAAGTAGGATCTGCCCCCATGATTTACGAAACATCCTTGATGGCAATTTCCATTTTTCTCTTGTTTGCCGGCGCCGTGATCGGCATCAGCTTCTATCTTGGCCGTAAAGCCAAATCCGCATCAGGTTATTTCGCCGCAGGCGGGGGAATCCATTGGGCCGTCAACGGCGTGGCGTTCGCGGGAGACTACCTTTCCGCCGCCTCGTTCCTCGGTATTTGCGGAATGATTGCGTTCTACGGGTTCGACGGATTCCTGTATTCAATCGGGTATCTGGCGGGCTGGATCGTGGCGCTGTTCATTATCGCCGAGCCACTCAAGCGGCTCGGTCGGTACACGTTCGCAGACGCTCTTGATAACAAGTTCAATTCCCGCGGCATTAAACTGTCCGCAGCCATCAGCACGCTGGTGGTGAGCTGTTTCTACCTGATCCCCCAGATGGTTGGTGCCGGGGCTCTCGTTCAGCCCTTGCTGGGCTTGCCGCACTACGTTGGCGTAATCCTGGTAGGGTGTATCGTGACGCTGATCGTAATGACCGCCGGAATGGTGTCCACCACCTGGGTCCAGTTTATCAAGGGAAGCCTTCTCGTACTGCTGTGCACCATCATCACCATTATGCTGCTCACACGGGGCGTAACAACCAAGCCGACGGACTCCGCCGGCAAGCTCAAGTATGTCGCGGCCCGGAACGTGGCGGCCGATAAACTCCCCGGGACGGTGCTTCCCGAGGACGGGGGCTGGGTTGGAAAACCCTATACCCGCGTACAGGATGCCACCGGTCTTGTCAGTGTCTGGCGCAAGGAGGCTAATGGCGCCTTCTCGGAGACGCAAACGCTCAGGATCGACAAGGAGGGGCGGAAATTCGCCAATGGGAAACCGCGCGGCAAAAAGGACGGCGAGTCCGACCTGTTTGCGGTCGGGTATGCTTCCAAACTTCCCGGGGATGTTGAAAAGACCGGGAGTGTCACCCCGTTCGGGTTCCTTCGAACCATGCAGAACAGCGAAGTAATCCAGTGGAACAACGAAAAGATCGCGGATGCCCGGGGAACCACGACCGTGTATTATCAGAAGCCGACAACCGGCAAGGACTTCATGTCGCCCGGATCGAGCCCGACCTTCAAGAAAGTCCGCAGTGAGAAGTGGTTCGATAAACTCGACTTCCTCTCCCTCATGCTTGCCCTATTCTGCGGTACGGCCTCCCTGCCCCACATCCTGATCCGGTATTACACGGTGAAGGACCAGATTAGCGCGCGCAAGAGCACCGTGGTGGGCATCGCGGTCATTGGCTTTTTCTATGTGCTGACCCTGTTCCTTGGGCTTGGGGCAATGACCAGCGGTGCGCTGGACGTCACCGACTCCAACATGAGCGCTCCGTTGCTCGCGCGCAGCATCAGTGAGTTCCTGTTTGCCGTCATCTCCGCCGTGGCGTTCACAACCGTACTGGGAACAGTCAGCGGCCTGATCATGGCGGCCAGCGGCGCGGTGGCGCATGACCTGATGACGAACTTCATGAAGATCGAGATGAACGACTTCCAGAAGGTGCGAGCGGCCAAGATCGCGGCACTCTGCGTCGGAGTGGTGGCCATCGTCCTGGGCATCCTGTTTGCAAAGATGAATGTCAATTTCCTTGTCGGGTGGGCCTTCAACATTGCCGCCTCGGCGAACCTGCCGGCGCTGGTGATGTTGCTGTTCTGGAAACGCACCACCAAGCAGGGAATCACAGCGGCTATCGTCGCAGGAATGGTCAGTTCGCTTGGCTGGATCCTGTTGAGTGCCCAGGCCTACAAGGACGTGTACGGATTGGATCCGGCCACGGCGATCGTACCGTTCAGTCAGCCGGCAATTATCACGATTCCGCTCGGATTCATCGTGTTGGTGGCCGTATCACTGCTGACCCAGCCCAAGCAGGATAAAACGGTTGTTGCGCCCTGAGTGGACGGCGAGTAACACGGATGTCACAGGGCGGGCGCCTAGCCCGCCCTGTTTCTTTACTCTTTAATGGCCGGAGCAATAAGTGTCACGGAAAGCGACCTTTGATCCCACACTTAACCCCATTACGCTTAGTCGCCAAGTCTTACACACTATTCCCGAAAGAACCCTTTAGGGACAGCCGCGGACGGTTAGCAGTTTATGCTCGTCGGTATCCCAGAGAATGAACTGCCCGCGAAGCGAGGCGAGATCGCCGCCTACGCAGATAAAGCGCGTCCCTTGAACGGTCGCCTCGTGGGATTGGTGAAAATGACCATAGACCCACCCGCCGGGGCGGTACTTCAAATCAAGCCAGAGTTGCTTCAACTCAACTTCCCCGCAGTCTCCGGCTGGACCGGGATCAAATCCGGCGCTGACAATATGCTCAACCACTCCGGGAGCGAGGACGGCGGCACCCTCCATCCCGATCCCGATACCGGCAGGGCACGAGTGCGTTACCAGCAGGTCGGGGCGTTCGCGATTGAAAAGAGCGACGGCTTGCTGGCGCTGATGGCGCAGCAGGTAGTTGGGGAACCGGCTAAGGAGGTTATGCTGTTGCGGACGGTCCACGTGGAGCGCCCCCCCGAGGAAGCCGATCCGGGAATCGCCCAGTCGGACCACCGATGGCCGCGGCTGATAGATGAGATTGGCTTCAGTCTCCCAATGGCGGGCCGCCCCGGTTAACAGCGCTCGCCAAAGCCAGGCATGGTCTTCGTGATTTCCATCTATCACATGAAGAGGAACCGGAAAGCGGATCTTGTCCCGTCGAAGTCGCGCCATGGGCTCCTTGTAGAATCCGAAATCACCGACCTGGATGGCGGCGCGAATGCCGTAGCACGACTGGATGTCCCGCAGGATCTCCGACAACTCGCGATGAGCTCCGTGTATATCCCCGATGATCAGCACGCGCATGGCACCTCCATGGGGTTGGGAGACAAAGCCACTGGTTCTGGCGCGGTCATGAAGTTCGCGTAAAATCAGTTTCTAGTCGCGCCTGAAAGACCGTGATGTCGGCAAACACTTTCTTCAGAAGGGATTGCTCAAGTTGGGTTAGCTCGGAGAGAGGAATGTAGTTGTCGGGGGGGACGCGGCGGGCGGCCTGCCCGGCCTGGTGGGTAAGCCGAATCTGCATCAGTGCGGTGTACGCCTGCGCCAGTTCGTTCTGGCTGGACGGAACCAGGACGCCCAGATCACGGAGCCGCGCCAGGCGCTCAAGCGTGTTGGTTTCGGCAATGTTATGGCGGAGGGCGTACATCCGGGCGAAGTTCACAAGTGGGATCATGGCGTTCTTGATGTTGAAGGTCTCCGGGTGCTCACCGTCTGACTCAATCTGGATGTTGCCAAAAAAGCCGCGTGGCGGTTTATACTGGAGGGTCGTTTGACCCAGATGGAAGAAGAATACGGGCTTTCCATCCTGCAGCAATTCCTCCAAATGGCGGCGCAGTTCGGCGACCTGCATGGGGTCGCCATGAATACAGCGGAAATCAAAGAAAATGTTCACATCGAGCAGGTTTTGTGGATCGGCCGCGGTAACACAGGCGGTGAAATAGTCGCGCCAGCGGCTGACCGGCTGGCACCATTTCGGATTGGACGCCATGGTCAGACCTTTGCAACGCCGGTACCCGACTTGATCCAGCCAGCCGCAGACCTTGTCGCCCAGCCGCAGGAAGTACGTCTCTGCAACTTTACGCTGGTCCGGCGCAACATCGGCATAGATGATGGCATTGTCCTGATCGGTGGCCAGGGTTTGCTCGCCGCGCGCCACACTGCCCAGCGCCACGAAGGCGTAGGACGCCGGGGGCGGCCCAAGTTCGACCTCGGCCAGACTGATCAGGCGATTGGTGGTGGCATCGGCCACACTCGACATGATGCGCGTGATGTGCTCCATGCGGGTGCCCGCATCAAGCAGTGACCGGACGAGATAGGGCAGTTTCTGGTTGCTGTCCTGGAGTTCCGCAGGCGATTGGGATCGCTCAATTTCGTTTAGCAGGAGGCCAACCGCATGACGCTGGGCGTGCAGGATGTCACTACCGGAAAGCACGCCCCGCGTGTGACCCTGCTCATCCGTAACCACAAGGTGCTGGAGATCCTGTTCCTGCATGATCCGGGCGGCCTCGAAAAGCAGGGCATGCTCCGGTATGCGCACCAGCGGCGCGCTCATGATGGCCGAAACAGGCAGGGAGGGGTCGCGGTTCGACGCCAGCACACGGTCGAGGAGATCCCGATTGGTCACAATGCCCACTGGCTCGCCGGATGGCGCCGAGATCAGAATGGCACTGGCCTTGGCGCACGACATGGACGCCGCCGCCTTCTGAATCGGGGTGTCCAGAGTGCAGGATAATGAGGAGAGTAGCAAGGACTTCACGGGGCGCATGGTCAGCGGCAACGTCTCCTGCAGTTCAGCCGACAACCGCTGTAGCGCCTCTTCTGTTTTCCGGTGGGCCGTCACATCCTTAAGCGACAGCACCTGCCCGGTCCGGTCTCCGATTTTGACCGGCGCGGAGGCGAGAAGCACGTCCGTTGTCTGCCCTTCCTTGCCGATCAGTCGCGCAAGCTGGTTGTTAATGGGTTCGATGATCCTGCTCAGGGGCAGATCCATCAGTTCCTGCTCGGTATAGCCCAGTTGGTCAAGCAGCGTTTTGTTGGCGTAGATGGGCCGGTCCTGCACAATCATCAGAATTCCCTCGGTGGTCCCCTCGACGAGTAATCGGTATTTCTCCTCGGAGGCGCGCAGGGCGGATTCCGCGTCCTGCCGTTGCCGTTCCAGCCTCAACCCCTGGATAGCAATGTAGACCAGCAGGCCCCCAATGATGAGCGATATCCACAAGGACACCACCATCACCCGGCGGGTGATCTTAGCGATCTCCATCCAGACATCTTCCAGATAAATACCGGTCCCGATGATCCAGCCCCATGGCTTGAATTCCTTGACATAGGAAAGTTTCGGGGCCACGCGGTGCTCGTCATCTTTCCACTGCCAGAGGTAGTCCGTATAGCCGTCCCCCTGAGCCCGGATAAGTTCGGCAAAGGCAACGAAGAGCTTCTTGCCGGCCGGATCGGTATAGCCCGACAAGTCCTGGCCGTTCAATTCCGGACGATAGGGGTGCATGATCATGTGCGGATGGGTGTCGGTGATCCAGAAGTAGTCCTTGGCATCATCCCCGTAACGGAGCCGCTGGATTCGGGCAATGGCGGCCTGCTGGGCGGCTTCGCGCGTCAACACACCGCGTTGCTCCTGCTCGTGGAGTCCGCCCAGTTCGCTCCAGGCCGTCTGCGTCAGTTCACGGATCATCTCCTTCTTGCGGTCAATGATTTGGCGCTTCATCACGGGGATGACCAGAACGAAGATGAGCCCCAGACAGAGCCCGAATGTCAGGATTACCGGCGACATGATGTGCCGGAGGAAGTGCCGCCATTGCCGATGGGGTCCTACCGCTTTTTCTGCAGGGATCATGACTGTGTGCAATCTATTCGGAATACCGTACAACATCCCAACGGTGGCGTGCCTACGGGCTCACCGCAGTCCGCGAACCCGCCGCCATCATCATCCCAGGTCAAACCCTGCCCTACAGCAGGAACTGTATGCCGACCAAAACCTGGTCGGCGCTGTCGCCCCAGCGGTATTCAATCCCGCCACGCACACTGTGGCCCTTGAGAAAGTGATGCAGCCCGACAGTGTAGTCCTCGGTCCCGGCTTCGCTATCCGGATCCAGAAGCGAACACTTACCCGTCACCATGGTCTTGTCGACCCAGAGACCGCCCTCGGCGAAACCGGTGTCGCCCTTGAAAAGAATGTTGTCCCATGTATACCAGGCGGCGTTAAGAATCACACCCCAGTTATCAATTTCGTAGCCGGACTGCAGATCCACGACATAGGCTTCCGAATCCAGAATCGTGGAGGATCCGACGGTCGCGGCGGCAGTGGCGGTGGCGGGCACCGCCTTGACTTCACGCACGGATGCCTGATCCTGCCGGTCCACGCCAGCACCAAGGGTAAGGTAGGTCAGTTTTTTGCCGATGCGGTTCTGATTGTAGAACCAGCCGGTTTCAATCTCGCCGACGACGCCGACGCTCACATGGGCGGTAGCGCGGAAATCCGCATTGGGATTCTTGGTACTGCCCGTGGTGTCGTAACCGTCGAAGACCCCGGCGGCGTAAGCGAATTTATTATTGAATAGACTGCCGTGAAACTCGGCGCCGTAATCCCGCCAGACGAAGGTGTTGGGCAGTTTAATGACTTCAGAGTTGTAGTCATTCCCGAGCAGCGTGGCAGCGCTGGAACGATTTTCGAGGGAAAACGGAAGCAGGATGAGACCGGCCTTGAACCAGTGGTTACTGCCGCCGGGCAGGCGAAAATCCATGAAGGCGTCCTGAATGTCCATGTCGGGGTCGACGGCGCCAGCCTTGCCAGCATTGGGACTATCGGTTTCCATAAAGAACAGGACTCCATCCATCATTTGGCCGGAGAGGATGATGCGGGCGCGGCGGAGGAAAAAGTCCGTGGTGTCGTCTGCGTCTTCGCTATAGGTGCCTTGCAGTTGTCCGAGCGCGCCGACCTGCAAGTAACTGTCGTCAGAAATCACAAGTTTCGGGCCTGCGGCGGCGGCGGAGATCCAGAGGAGGATAAGCACAGGCGCAAGACCAAAGGCACGTTTATTCATATCGGACGGGTCCTTTCTATTTGCGCGCAACATTGCCTGAACGCAGGGCAACATTCAAGGCGGAAAAATGAACTTCTGACCCACATCTCCTACTATACCAAGGGACCCGGCGTCGCTTGGATCCTCCACGGGGCCGAGAGAGGGTCCGAGGTCCGAGGGGTCGAGCCCTTAGATTAGTAATGTGGAACACTAGGGACACAAATAGTCGAAAACCAACAACACCCCCCCGCCCATTCCTCTTGAATTAGTCCATCTCGTCTTGCCCAAACGGCAACGAGTCATCTCTTTCACGATAGACCTGTGTCAACCAGACCAGTTGAACACCATTTTCACGACATCCTGGCACCATCAAGACAAGACTCCGCCCTTGGTGTGTCACCGATGCAGGAAAAATCAGATTGCAACCCTCTTCGGCGTCTATGCCGGGGCTGGTCGTCCTATCACCGACAGGCGCAATGCGCGCGCCGTCGCCAAATCCCCCCACTCATCTCCCGCCATCCCCCGTGCCCCATCCACTCGCTTCTCCCCAAAATGAGGCCGGTGTCGACTGAACGCATCATCCACAAACGCCCGCCCTCCCAGGATCGCACCATCCTGAGGATCCGCACCGCCGACCGCGTCAAACCCTGACGCCATCCACCTCTTGCGTTGGTTGCGCCTTTAGCCGTTGCCAGATTCCTCCCCCTCCCCGCCCCATTCTGCATTCTGACTTCCGACCACTTCCCCTATCCCTCTGCCGCTCCTGAACCCCGAACCCTGAATCCTGAATCCCTTCCCTCCCTCCAGACCACTTTCCCAATGCATTCTCCACAACCCCATGTATAATGCCCCCCCATGAAGACACAACGCTTTCTATTGGGCTGTCTGGCCGCAATCCTGAGCCTTGCCTCACCCACACACGCCATCACCGCTTCCGACCCTGGCGGCACCGTCTACATCATCCCCATCAAGGACGTCATCGATAACGCCCTTATCTATGTCATCCGCCGCGGCCTGAACGAGGCCGTGGAACAGAACGCCAGCGCTATCATCCTCGACATGGATACCCCCGGCGGACGCCTCGACTCCGCCGAGGAAATCCTCGCCATGCTCCGCGACGTCAAGGTCCCCACCTATACCTTCGTCAATCCCAACGCCATCTCGGCCGGCGCCATCATCGCCATGAGCACCGACCATATCTGGATGACTCCCGGCAGCAAAATCGGCGATGCCATGCCAATCATGCTCTCCTTCACCGGCGACGTTCAGGAAATGCCCGCCGCCATCGAGGAAAAATCCGTCTCCTATGTCGCCGCCATGATCCGCGCCGCCGCCCAACACAAGGGCCATGACCCCCAACTGGCCGAAGCCATGGTGCGCCGCGACACGGAATACAAGATCGGCGACGACGTCATCTCACCCAAAGGACGCCTCCTGACCCTGACCAACAAGGACGCTGAACGCCTCGTGGGCCCCGAAAAACGCCCCCTGCTCTCCGCCGGCACCGTGGACTCCATCGACGAGTTGCTCGTCAAGATCGGCCGTGCCGATAACCGCCGCGTGGAACTGCGAGTCACCCGCGCGGAAAAAATCGCACGCCTCATTGAGTCGTTTTCCGTCATCCTCCTCGCCCTGGGCCTGCTGGGACTCTAAATCGAATTCAAGACCCCCGGTTTCGGTCTCCCCGGCATTCTTGGCATCACCTTCCTGGCCATCTGGTTCTGGGGCTACAACATCGCCGGCCTGGCGGGCATGGAGGAAGTGGCCCTGTTTATCATCGGCCTGGCCCTGATCCTGGTCGAAGTCTTCCTCATCCCGGGATTTGGTTTTGTCGGGGTCACGGGCATCATCCTCGTTATGGTGTCAATCCTCATGGCCATGGTGGAATACTACCCCAGCGACCCCTGGTACCCCACCCTGCCGAAATTCCGGATCCCCATCACCAACCTCGGCCTGGCCGGGATTCTCTCCGCCCTCGGTCTCTGGGGCGTCGGACGCTTCCTGCCAAAAACCACCACCTTCAGAAAACTCATCCTGGACTCCGCCACCGCCCGGAAGGAGGGATTTGCCGCCTCTTCCGACACCCATCACCTCCTCGGCCGTACCGGAATCGCCCTGACCCCCCTGCGCCCCTCGGGCACCGCCGTATTTGACGAACAACGCCTGAACGTGGTAACACGCGGGGAGTTTATCGAAGCCGGGGAACACGTGCGAATTACGGAATCGCACGGAAGCCGGATTATTGTCGATAAAGCCGACGGGGAGTAATGCAATGGATTCTTCACTGTTCATGCCTATGATTGTCTTGTTGGTCGGAGGCATCCTCATGCTTGGCGCCGAGGTATTCCTGCCTGGCGGCATCCTCGGCGTCCTCGGGGCCGCCGCCCTGTTCGGCGCCGTCGCTCTCTCCTTCGCCATCAGCCCGACCTTCGGCATCTATATTGCCGGCGCGGTCATAATCCTGACGGGAATCGGCGTCATGCTCTGGATCAAGTTCTTTCCCCGGCTCCCCATCGGCCGCCAGATGACCCTCGAAACCGATGGCAAAGCGTTCAAGGCCTCCGACTCCAGGGAACAACTCCTGGGACAGCGCGGCGTGGCCCAGTCCGACTTGCGCCCCGCCGGTTTCGCCTTGGTGAACGGCCACCGTGAAGACGTGGTGACCGAAGGCGGCATGATCACCAGGGGCCAGGCCATCGTGGTCGTCCAGGTGGCCGGAAGCCGCATCGTCGTCCGAAAGGCGGACGGATGATCCCCCACCACCCCCCCCGCACGTTGTTGTCCCAAACCCCAAATCTGGAGGGCGGAGCTCCTGCGACGCCGGCCTTCCGGAGATCAGGCATACATCGCCGCAGTGCAATCGGACTGGCCATCCTGTTGTTCGCTTCCACCCCCGTCTTTGCCACGGATTTCCGCTCCCAATCCACCGATTTCACCGGCAGTGCGGAACAGGTGCTGACCAATGAACTTTGGCTCATGGCCAGCACCATCACCCTCCCGGGGCAGGCCATGGACGATCTGCTGCTCTTCGCCGAGGCATCCACCGGCGTGGCCACCAATGTCCCCTCCACCATCCGCATCGGCGGTCAGGCACACGGCAGTGTCTGGGCGGTGGGAGAAAGCATCGAGATCTCCGGCGTCATCGCGCGGCATGCCCGGCTCCTGGGATACCGCCTGATTGAAGTCTCCGGCCGCATCGAGCGCAACCTGATCGCCGTGGGGAGTACCATCAGCCTGCCTCCGACGGCCACCGTGACCGGAGACGCCCTGCTGGTCGGCCGCGAAGTCGTCGTTGAAGGATCCGTGGCCGGCAACACCAGGATTTACGCCGAGTCCGTCACCCTCGCCGGTCGGCTTACCGGCGATGTCACCATTGCAGCCGCAACCATCACCGTCATGCCCGGCACCCATATCGGCGGCAACCTCCATTACCGGATGGACCAGGACCTGATCCTTGATTCCGACGTGTCCCTCGGCGGCAAATTGATCCGCGAGACCCTGCCACCCCCCACCCCGCGCACCCTTTCGGCTGGCGACTATGTCCTGCAACTGGCACTCTGCATGGCCGCCATCATGGTGGGGCTCGTCTTCGCCCTGCTCTTTCCGGGCATCGCCGGCCTCAGCCTCCAGCGGATGATGGACTCCTTCTGGAAATGCCTGCTGATCGGATTCGTCGCCTTCTGCCTGATTCCCATGACCGCCTTCATGCTCCTGCTCACCCTGGTGGGCCTCCCGTTAAGCCTCCTCACCGTCCTCGCCTACATCATCCTGATCTATCTCGGCAAGGTCGTGGCCGCCCTCTACCTGGGCCACTGGATACTGTTCCGTCGCACCAAGCCACCCGCCCTGCGCCTGTTCCCCGTCCTGACTCTCGGCCTGGTGACCATCTACACGGCGGCCCTGTTGCCTTTCCCCATTGACATACTGGTCTGGTTTACGTTTACCTTGCTGGGAATGGGTGCCATCGTGGGTGCCATTCTGGACCGGAGAACCGCGGTCCTTGTGGCCTACCCCGGGGAACAACCGCCATCGGCGCCACCGCCGCTGCCGGGGACACTCCCTTGAGCCAGGTTTTGTGGTGTTGTGTCTAAGCAATGAAAGGATGGGATTGTTATGAGAGTTACCGATCTATTCAGTCTGATGATTGTCTTGCTCGCCATCGGCGCGCTTATTCTGCTTGGCGTCTTTTTCTACTTCCTCAAGGTGTGGGTCCGCGCCCTGATGTCAGGTGCCCGCGTCTCCATCACCGCCCTGATCGGCATGAAACTCCGGCGCGTCCCCCCGACACTGATCGTGGATGCCCGTATCCGCCTGATCAAGGCCGGCCTGAACCTCTCCACCGACATTATCGAGGCGCATTACCTCGCTGGCGGTAACGTGATCAACGTGGTGCAGGGGCTGATCGCCGCCGATAAGGCCAATATCGACCTGAGTTTCCAGAAGGCCGCTGCCATCGATCTGGCCGGCCGCGACGTCTACGAAGCCGTCCGCACCAGCGTCATCCCGAAAGTCATCGATTGCCCCGACGCCCAGAAAAGCAACGTCACCATGCTCGACGCCGTGGCCAAGGACGGCATCCGCCTCCTCGTCAAGGCCCGCGTCACCGTCCGCACCAACCTGGAGCAACTCGTCGGCGGCGCAGGCGAGGATACCATCATCGCCCGTGTCGGCCAGGGCATCGTGAGCGCCATCGGCTCCTCCGCCACCTACAAGGATGTGCTGGAGAATCCCGACCACATCAGCCGCCGCGTGCTGGAAAGCGGCCTCGATTCGCAAACCGCCTACGAGATCGTCTCGATCGATATCGCCGATATCAGCGTCGCCGGCACCGGCGCCAAGGATGTCGCCAATGTGGGCGCCATGCTGGAAACCGAACGCGCCGAGGCCGACAAGAAAATCCGCCAGGCGGAAGCCGAGGGTCGCCGCACCATGGCCGTTGCCCGCGAACAGGAAATGCGCGCCCTCGTCCAGGAAATGCAGGCCCGCGTGGTCGAGGCCCAGGCCGAGGTCCCCAAGGCCATGGCCGAAGCCTTCCGCAAGGGCAACCTGGGCGTCATGGACTTTTACCGGATGCAGAACATCCAGTCGGACACCGAAATGCGCAAATCAATCTCCGAGGAAGGTCTGCCAAAACACCAGGCGAGTTGATACGGATACCCCGCGTGGAGTTCCCCGTGCCCGCGACTGACGCGGCACGGGCGCTCCCCGCCAAGGAACCAACCACTCCATGATCATAGGCCCCATAGCCGCCGCGAATTTCGATGCCGTCATCGGCATCATCGCCGTTGTGGTTTGGCTGATCATGCAGGGACTGTCCAAACGCGGCAAAGCCAACACCCCGCCACCCCCTCCGCCCTCATCCGGCAATGGCGATCAAGCCCCTCAGGACGACCTGCGGCGCTTCTTCGAGGAATTGGAAAAAGGGTTGTCCCGACAGGCACCGGCGCCAACACCGCCGGAAATCCCGCCGCCCGTCGCCCACAACCATCCTGCCAGACAACAAGGCCTGACCAGGGCGGACGTTCACGGCAAGGCCGCCGCCACTAAACGCCAACTCACGGTTGCCAAACCCCCACCCGTGGCCACCCCCCTGCCGATCCACGTCTCACCTGTCACCCTCTCCCCCCTTGCAGCCGAATTCACCTGGAATCATGATTTTCCGGAAACCTCGGCTAACATCACCCCCTTGAGAACCTCCGACCAGGCCGATCAGACCGGGAAACAACGCCCCCCCTCGCCATATTATTCCCGTAAGACGCTGCGGCAGATGATCGTGGGTGCCGAGGTGCTGGGAAAACCTGTCGCCTTGCGGCGCTCACCCCTGCCTCTTACTTGACGATCTTCTTGAAGACCTCGTATGCGCGGCTCCACGTCGCCGTTTCCACCGGCTGATACTCGCGGATGGGAAACGACCGGCGGATCATCGGCAGGGCCTCACGCAGCGAACCGATCACTCCCAACCCCAGCGCCTGCACCATGCAGTTACCCACGGCCGTGGCCTCTTCCGGACCGGCAATCACCGGCAATCCGAGCGCATCCGCCGTATATTGGTTGAGCATCACGTTCTTGCTGCCTCCGCCGACAATGTGTACCACCCGGTTGGTTTTGCCGGTGACCTTCTGGATGACCTCGTTAATCATCCGGTACTTGAGCGCCAGACTCTCGTACACCATCCGTAAATAACCACCCCGCGTCGCCGGCGTCGCCTGCCCCGTCTTCCGGCAGAAGGCTTCCATGGCCGCCTGCATGTTGGCGGGGTTGTAGAACGAAACATCATCCGGATCAATCAGCGCCTGGAACGGCGGTGCCTCCAGGGTCATCCGGTCAAGCTCCTTCCATCCCATTTCACTCCCGTCCTCGTTCCGCCACGCGCGCCGGAGTTCCTGGACAAGCCAGGTGCCCATGCAGTTCTTCAACAACCGCACATTCCCAACCCCGCCCTCGTTGCTGAGATTGGAACTCAACGCCGCCTTCGTGGTCACGGGTTCAGACACGAGCTTGCCCACCAGCGACCAGGTCCCCGAACTGATGATCAGGGCGTCGTCTATGTTCTCCACCGGCGCCGCCGCATAGGCACTCGCCGTATCATGCCCGGCCACCGCCACCAGCGACGCCTCGTTGAGCCCCGCCGACTCCGCCAGGGCCCTGTGCAACCGCCCGACCACCGTCCCCGGCTCCACGATCTCCGGCATCACCGCCCGGGGGATCTTCAACCGCCGCAGGATCGGCTCGCTCCACGTGCGGGTCTTGGCGTCCATCAACTGGGTCACACTGGCAAAGGTGGAATCCACCGACTTGACCCCGCCCAGGTAGTAGTAGAAAAGCGTCGGTATCGGCAGGTAGACACACCCCGGCTTTAAAAGCTTCCTTCGATTGAGCATGAACCAGTGCAACTGGTTGCTGACATTGAAGAACTGGAAGTGTATGCCCGTGATCGCATACACACGCCGCGGGTTGATCCTGGCCTTGACCTTCTCCACCATGTCGTCAAGGCGGTGGTCGCGGTACGCATACACCTTCCCCAGCAGGTCCCCTTCCGGCGACACAAACTGGCCGTCCGCCCCCCACGTGTCAATCCCGATCGAATCCACATGGTTGCCAACCAACCGCCGGTATTCGCGTAACCCGGTGACAATATTCTGGAATAGCAACACGTCATCCCAGTACGTCCGCTCGGTCACCCGCCCGTCGGCCTCCGGAACAAAAAACGAGGTGGCCTCATGCGCGAACCGGTGCACCTCCCGGAGTTGAAACCCCCCGTCTTCAAACAAGCCGGCAAAACACTTCCCGCCGGACGCGCCAAAATCCACCGCCAACACACGCGCCGTCTTCATGCTTACCTCATTTCCTGGCCGCCCGTCACATTGATCGCCTGACCCGTCATATAGGACGAAAGCTCGGAGGCCAGGAACATCACCACGTTGCACACGTCATCATACTGACAGGAGCGCTTCATCGGAACCTGGTCAATGTACTTCTTCCGGATCTCCGCCTCCGTCACTCCCTGGTTAGCCGCGTACTGCTTGAAAAGACTGTCCTTCCACAACGGCGAGTCCAGGAGATTCCCCGGACAGACCGCGTTGACCCTGACCCCCTTCTCCGCCATTTCCAGGGCGGCGCTCTGCACCAGACCGATGGCGCCAAACTTGGAGGCCGCATAGGCCGAATTCTTGAAGGACCCCTTCTTGCCCGATTTGGAATTAATCTGGATGAAGGATCCCCGTCCGGCCTTTTCCATCACACGGAACGCATGCTTCATGCAAAGCATCTGGCCGACCATGTTCACATCCAGCACCTTGCGCCACTTGGCCACATCAAACTCCGTCAATGCACCGGAAATCAGGATGCCGGCATTGGCCACAAAGATATCCACGCCGCCCAGTTTGGCCACCGCTGCGCCAACCAGCGCCTCCACATCCGCTTCATTGCTGACATCGCACCGGACGCCAAACACTCGGTCACCGCCATAACTCGCCCCGAGTTTCTTCGCCGCTTCCAGCGTGGGCCCCTCCTGCAGATCGGCCAACAGCACCCGGCACCCGGCCTTGACCAACCGCTCCGCAATCGCCAATCCCAGCCCCTGGGCCGCCCCCGTGACTACCGCCGCCTTATCTTTCAAACTGATACACATGATTTACCAGACTCCTTTTTTGACCGCACCTCGGATCCTGTCCAACGCTTTCTCTGCACCTGCCTGCCGCAATTGGTCGGCCACCACCCGTCCCAGGGGAGGCAACGCACCCACTGCCGCATAAAACGTATTCCTGGCCGGCACATACGCCCACTCCTCGGCCGCCGCACGACTCCCGTAAGGGCGTTCCGCATACCGCGCCATAATCGTGTGCCCGACCAGAATATGGGCCCCCTGCATGAAAAGCGCCTTGTACGGCTTCAAGGCCACGCCCTCCAGGTCGTCGACAAACGGCAGTCCGTCACGATTCATCTCGGTGCCGATGTTGATGGGCATGTGCAGTCGGTCGGCCGCATCCACAAAAGCTCTCAGGTTCGCCACCTTGGCCGCCTTCACCGCCGGATCGGCAAAATTCCAGTTCCGGTCGGGGATGATGTTTACGGCAACAACCCCCTTCTGGTTGAGGCAACGGAGCAACGCTTGCGGATCGCTCTCACCACGACTGGCCCCATCCAACCAGGCCGCCATCGGCATCGCCCCGCAGGAGGCCACCCATTGCACAAAGGCATCCACCAGCGGAAAAGTCTCCGGCGTCGGCGCCTCATATCCCAGCCCGCCCTTCTTGACCAGCTTGGCTCGGACTCGCTCCTCCATCGCGGGAACATCCGAAAGCAACCTGACCACCTCCGCCTCGCCCTTGCCGAAAATCCCGCACCAGAACTTCACCAGATCCGCCCCGGCCGGATGCACCGATTGGGCTTTGGCAACATACGCCCGGACGATATGCCGTTCCGTCGGACATCCCCCGGGCGCCAGCGGCATCACGTCTTTCTCATAGTCGATCGCCACCGCCCCCAGGTGCGGATTCACACGCCGCACCAGGGCCCGGTTCCGGGCCCCCGCCTGGTCCCGTAGCGCCTGCAGCATCCGTCCCTGTTCCGACCCGGCCGCAGGCATACAATAGAAACCTCCGCCCATGATATACGTCACGCCCGGCTCACCCGGGGAGTTGATCTCATCGGTGGAAAACTCCTTCAGGAAGGCTCGCGTCTCCAGATGAACCGCCGTCCGCAGGCCGAGGTCGACCCCCGCTTCAAGAAACTCCTCCAACCCGTCCAGCACGTCAAAATCACACAACGCGGCGGCATGTAACCCCGCCTTGCGCGATTCCCACGCAATCCGCGTCGGGGAAAAACCCTTTGCGTTGTAGGAAAAGAAGGAATGAAAGTGCATGTTGACGTTGGAAGACCCCGTCGGCCGTGGTTCCCCCGCCGCCCGCAGCCGCCCCAACGCCTGCTGCCGCTCGACGGGTGAAAACGAATCCAGCGCCCCTTCCAACGATTCCTGAGTAGATTGTGTTTGCATGGGTTGCATTATGCCAATCGCGGTCTCTCTGTCCATCACCGAAATACAGGCGGCAGGTGAAGTTCCCTGACACGGCTGAGATAAGTCAGGACCCCCCGGGAGACGCCTTCGGCCAATCGGTCCCTGAACGCCTCGTCCATGATCCGCCCCGCCTCACGCGAGTTGCTCAGGAAACCGCACTCCACCAGAACCGCCGGACAGGTGGCATTCCTGATCACAAAAAACCGCGCCCGCCGGATCCCGCGGTCTTCAGCACCGCTGTGCGCCACCACCCCCTTGTGAATAAACCCGGCCAGCACCACATTGGCGGCATCAAACCGGTTCCCCGGACAATCCACCGTCCGCCCCCGGACCATCCGCCGCTCCTCCTCGGCCGTTGTCGGACACCCGGCGGCGGGAATGACGTAGGTCTCAACCCCGGCGGTGGACTGGTTTCGCGAGGCGTTGAAATGAATGCTCACAAACACGTCCGCCCCGAGTTTCGCCATCTTCCAGCATCGTTCGTCCAGCGTCACGGCGGAATCCCCGTCGCGCGTCATGAAAACATTCACCCCGGAGTCCCGCAACCGGGCCCGCACCCGCTTGGCCACGTCCAACGTCAACTTCTTCTCGACAACGCCGTTGGCGGCCTTCGCGCCGGGATCACTTCCACCATGGCCGGCATCAATCACCACCGTCACCCCGCGCATCGCCTTCAAGGCCCGCATCGGATAAAAGACGGCACCCAGCGTGTCAACGGCATCCACCGGCGTCACCGCCCAAACCCGCCCCACCTTCTCCACCGCCCGGTTGAGATAGATCGACATCCCGTCCACCACCACCCGCCGGCTACCCGCCTCAAACACCACCGTCGAGGAACGGCTTCGATAGACCGCCGACCGGCCATACTCGCTGGGCGCCCCAAACCCATGCGAGGCCATCACGTCATTCAGCGCAAGCCCTCGCACGGCCACCGCTCTGGCAGGGGCTGCCGCTAACGCCACCCCCACAACAAGAATACCTGCCAGAATGCGCCCGAACTTGTATTTCACACAATTAGACCCCTGCTGCCGAATCCGCATTTGTTGTGGATGGCAGCCGCTTACTTTGATATAGGCATAACTGTGATGTCAAGTAGTGAAGGTCGTCCTGATTTCTGCGTAATGAGGTTGTACACATGGCCGAAATGACTCTGGAACAAGTGCCCCCGGTAACAAGAGATATGTTCAATCGCGGTTTCTCCGCCATGGAACGGGGCAATCTGGACTATGCCATCGCCATGTTCACCGCCTGCGTACTGGCCGAACCCACCTTCCACCGCGCCCGCCGCTTCCTCCGCGCCGCCGAAATCAAACAGTCCAAGGCCACGAAGACAAGCCAGATCGGCCAACTGGTCGCCATGGCCTCCACCCTGCCCACGGCCATAACCGCCCAGATCCTTCTCAGCGCCGGCAAACCCATGCAGGCCATCCGCGCCATCGAGAAACTGCTCCGTCACGATCCTCTGAACCTCTCGCACGTCAGACTCCTCGCCAAGGCCGCCGAGGCCGCCAACGAACCCGAAATCGCCATCCAAACCCTCGCCATGGTCCTCGATCACCACCCCGGCAATACCGAGATCCTGGAAAACCTCGGTCGACTGTACATGCAAACCAACCAACCCCGCCTGGGTCGCGACTGCTTCGAAACCCTCGTGGAACTGAAACCCAACGACTCCGCCGCCCTGAAAATGCTCAAGGATTCCATGGCCATCGTCAGCATGACGAATGACGGATGGGAGGAAACCGCCGCCACAGGCGGCTCCTTCCGCCGGATGATCCGCGACGAACGAAAAGCCGAAATGCTCGAACGCGAGGAGAAGGCCGTCAAGGGCAAGGACGACATTGAAATGCTCATCGCCGAAAACAAGGCCCGCATCCAGCGCGAACCCGCCAACGTCAACTACCGCCGCTCCCTGGCCCAACTCTACGCCAATAACAAGATGTTCGAGGAATCCATCGCCACCCTCCAGGACGCGCAGTCCGTGGTCGGCGGACGTGACCCCACCATCGACCAGACCATCAGCGCTACCCGGATCCTCGCCTTTGACCTCGAAATCGCCAAACTGCGCGAAAGCGGCATGACCACCGCCGCGGAAATCAAGGAGAAGGACCGCGCCACCTTCATCTTCAATGACCTGCAGGACCGCATCACGCGGTACCCCAACGATCTGGCCAGCAAGCATGATTTCGGCATACTCCTGTTCCAGCAGAACCGGATCAACGAGGCCATCCAGCAGTTCCAGGCATCGCAACGCAACGCCCAGCGCCGCATCAACTCCATCTTCCACCTCGGTTTGTGCTTCGAGGCCAAAACACAGTACGATATGGCCATCGAGCAACTCCAGAAGGCCGTCGCCGAACTCCCCTCCATGGACGACCAGAAGAAGGCCGTCCTGTATGAACTGGGGAAAGTCCTGGAAAAAGTCAACCGCCTGCCGGAAGCCATGGACTGTTTCAAGCAGATCTACCAGAGCGACATCGGCTACCGCGACGTCGCCGACAAGGTGGAGCACGGCTACAAAATCAAACCCACCGCCTGAGGGACGGCTCGCCAGAGGTTTGCCCGCCATCGCCCGGCCGCACCACCCGCACCTTGGCGCCTGTGGTAGCCTTCGTGGTTATATCTTGGAGTTCCGAAGCCTGCTCAGGATTTCCGCCACCACATCGTCAATCCCCAGCCCGGTCGTATCAATCACCTGGGCATCACCCGCCACCTTCAGCGGTGCCGTCTTACGGCCCCGGTCCCGCCGGTCCCGGTCCTCCAGCGAGTTCTTGACCGTCGAGACATCGGCACTCTCACCCGGAGCCACCAGTTCGGCCGACCGCCGCCGCGCCCGCTCCTCTGGACTCGCATCCAGATAAAACTTGGCCTGCGCATCGGGGAATACCACGGTCCCAATATCACGCCCCTCCATCACCAGCGCCCCAAACCGGGTCATCCCTCTCAGCCAATCCGTCACCGCCGCCCGCACTTCGGGGACCACCGCCACCAGACTGACGTGCCCGCTCACCTGCTCCGTACGGATCTCCGCCGCCGGCTCATACCCGTCAACCCGGTAACGCACCGCGCTCCCAACCACGTCACACTCCACCTTCATCGCCCCCAGCGCCGCCACCACGGCCTCGGCACGGCCCGTATCACACCCTGCCGTCATCGCCTTCCACGCAATACTGCGGTACAGGGCCCCGGAATCCACATAGATCCGGCCCAGCCGCGCCGCCACCTTGCGGGCCACCGTGCTTTTCCCCGACGCCGAAGGTCCGTCAATCGCAATCACATCAACCGACATGGCCACCCACCCGTTTAAGATCGTCCCAGAACGTGGGATACGATTTGTTCACACACGCCACATCCCGCATCTCAACGGCCCCGCCACCCTGCAGCGCCAGCACCGAAAATGCCATCGGGATCCGATGATCTCCATAACTGTCCACCACCACATTACCCTTCAGGCGCCCCCCGCCCTCAACCACCATCCCATCGGGCTTTTCTTCAACCTTCACCCCCATCCGGGTCAGGTTGTCCGCCACGCTGCGGATACGGTCCGATTCCTTCACCCGTAATTCCGCGGCATCGCGAATGACCGTCCGCCCCTCCGCCAACGCCCCGGCCACCGCCACCAACGGCAACTCGTCAATCAGGTCCGGGATCTCTGCGCCGCCCACCTCCGTGGCTTTCAGACGCCGCCCCTCAACCCTGATCGTCCCCATGGTCTCGCAGGCCGTCGTATCCGCACTCTCAACAAATTCAATCCACGCCCCCATCCGCCGCAATACGGCCACCAGCGCATTCCGGCGCGGATTCCACCCCACATCGCGCAATTCCATGGAAGCCCCCGGCGCAGCCGCAGCCGCCGTTATCCAGAACGCCGCGGACGAAATGTCGCCCGGCACCTGCCACGCCCGCCCCACAAGCCGCGGCCCCGCCACCCCATACCCCCTCAAACTGACCCGGCACCCCTCCGTCACCACCGGCACTCCCATCGCATTCAGAAGCCGCTCCGTGTGGTCCCGCGTGGGCGCCGTTTCCGTGACGCTCGTGACACCCTCCGCATACAAACCGGCAAACAGCACACAGGATTTGACCTGGGCCGACGCCACCCGCGGCGCATAGTCCATGGCCTTGAGCCCCCCCCCGGTAATGCGCACCGGAGCACACCCGTCCGGCCCCAGAAGTTCCACCCTGGCCCCCATCCTCTGGAGCGGTTCCTGGATCCGACGCATGGGCCGTGACCGCAACGAGGCATCGCCCGTCAGTTCCGAGGTAAAGTCCTGCCCGGCCAGCAAACCGGCCAACAGGCGCAACCCCGTCCCCGAGTTGCCCATGTCCAAGGCCTCCGATGGCGCATGAAACCGCCCGCCCGTCCCCTGGATGGTAAGAAGATCCCCCTCGAAAGCATGGCTGGCACCAAGCCGCGAAAGCACGTTGAGAACGTTGACGCAATCCGTGCTGCGGAGGAATCCCCTGACCGTGGACGAGCCGGAGGCCAGCGCCCCCAGCATGGCAATCCGCTGCGAAATGCTCTTGTCGCCCGGCACCGCCAGCGATCCGCCGACCCGGCCCGATGGCGACACAACTACCGATTGTGGACTCGATGTACTCATAGGCAGGGCGACACTTTACCCATCCCGCCCCGCGAGATCAAGACTCCGCAATCACATTCCAGCCACGATGCCCGCCAACTGGACGGCTTCCGCCATCGCCTTCGCCTTGCGCTCGGGATGATCTTTGAAGAAGAAGGGATTCTGCCCCTGCGCCCACGCCACCTCCACGTCGGAAATGCCCACAAACCCCACCGCCGCCTTGATCCCGTTGCGAATACCATCCCGAACATCGCCCGCCTCGTAGACACCCCCCGAAGACGCCATGACCACCACTTTCCTCACCTTGTGCAGGGCCTTGACCCCGCCGGCCCCGATCGTGAAGGTCACATTCGGCATCAATACCTGATCGAACCACGCCTTCAGGATCGCCGGCATCCCGAAGTTCCACATCGGCGTCGTCACCACCAGCACATCCGCCGCCTTGAACAGCTGACATTGTTCCGAAGCATAGACCACCGCCGCCTTCTCGCTCTCCGTCGGCTTGTAGCCCGCATCAAACACCGGATACCAGAAATGGCGGTACGTCGGGTAATCATAGTAAGGGGGCGGCTTGGCATACAGATCCACCTCCGTCAGTGATATGTCCCGCCTTTTGGTCTTGAGCTCCTTGAAGAAGACTTCCGCCAACTGCTTGGCATTGGATTCAACCACCGGTTTCGGATTCGCCACAATATGCAGGATATTCATGCTCGCCTCCCTGAGGTTACCGTTTCAATTCCCACACAACTCTATACCGATGGCGACCAACGGCAAGCAACTTCTTTCAAATCAGTTTTGAGGCGGCGCATCCCTGAGTTTTGGCGACATGACATCAGCCGCCCACCGGGCAAGCCCTACCCTTTACACACAAGTCTTCCTGGACAAATAATAGACAGGATTTCAACATTCAACATCGATCCCGGAAAATTCAGGCAGATTTCACCACCCGCCTGGAATACCAGGCTAGAGACGCGAAGTCACAGAGAATTCCCAATCCCGTGCAAATGTAGCGGGATTTTTCGCTCGTGAGTACCCAAGCGAAAA
>JBIJCW010000015.1:0-22146 GCA_044344495.1 Kiritimatiellia bacterium
GCCAGAAACAAAAATTCCCGGCGCTGAGGTCATATTGTTCGCATCGCGCCAGATGGTGCCAGAGGGTTGTGTGCGTATGCCCAGGTCTTGCACGATCCGGTTCGGTTTCGGCCCGGTAAATCCCATCGCTAGCAGAACCAGCTCCGCCGGAATCACCCGTTCCGAACCGGACCGCTCTTTCATCGCCGGACGCCCGCCCCCCTCGGGAACCACCCAGTCGAGTTCAATCGTCCGCAACGCTTTCACCCGCCCTTTTTCGCCTAGAAACTCCTTGGTCCCAACGCTCCAGTGGCGTTCGCCACCTTCCTTATGACTACTGGAAAGCCGCAACATGTTCGGCCACATCGGCCAAGGGGTCTCTGGCGAACGTTCCGCCGGAGGTTTGGGAAGGATCTCCAACTGCACCACCGACTTGGCGCCCTGACGCAGCGAGGTCCCCAGGCAATCGGCGCCTGTATCGCCGCCCCCGATGACAACGACATGTTTTCCTCTGGCATTAATTTCCAGTCCGGGATCGACAGGTTCCCCTCCCAAGCGCTTGTTCTGCTGCAGCAGGAAATCCATGGCAAAATGAATTCCTCCAAACTCACGACCGGACACCTTCAGGTCTCTGGGCAGGCGCGCGCCGGCACACAGACAGACGGAATCAAACCGTCCCCGAAGATAATGGTAGGAAATATCTTCACCAACCCTCACGTTCATCTCGAAATCAACACCTTCCGCCTCCATCAGCCGGATGCGTCGCTCCACCACGCTCTTCTCCAGCTTGAACTCCGGAATCCCATATCGCAGAATGCCACCCGCCTTGGTCGCACTATCATAGACCACCACATGGATTCCGGCATGGTTCAGCGTATCGGCCACAGCCAGTCCTGCCGGCCCCGAACCGATAACCGCTACCCGTTCATCCCGTCGAACCGCCGGAGGACGGGGTGACATATAGCCGTTCTCAAAGGCTCGCTCAATGATGGCCAACTCAATCTGGCGAATGGTCACCGGTTCCTTGTTGATCCCCAGGACGCAGGAACCCTCGCACGGCGCAGGACAGATCCGCCCTGTAAACTCCGGGAAGTTATTCGTTGCCAGCAGAACTTCCAACGCCGCCGTCCATCGTTTGTGATAAACATGATCGTTGAATTCCGGGATCACATTTTTCAGTGGGCACCCGCATCCGTGGCAGAACGGGGTTCCACAATCCATGCACCGTGCCGCTTGCTCTGCCAGTTCCGCCTCCGTCAGTCGCAATTCAACTGGCTTGTAGTCATGCAACCGCTCATCAACGGGGCGATATCGCGGATTGCTACGTTCGTACTCCATGAACCCAGTTACCTTACCCATGCACCACCTCCGCCCGCTTCGTCGCCTCATCCTCACGCATCATTTTCCCGAGTACACGCCGGTATTCCATTGGGAAGACCTTGATAAAATAAGGGAGGTGCTCCTGCCAATCAGCAAGAATCTTGGTAGCTTTCAGACTCCCCGTATAGGCAACATGCTTCTCCAGCATCCCCCTTAACTCATCCTGATCACGCGGCTCAATCACCAGTTCCAAATCCACCATGTCGAGATTGCAGCGCCGATCGAAGTTCCGGTCCTCATCATAGATATAAGCCAGACCCCCACTCATACCGGCGCCAAAATTGACGCCCGTTCGGCCAAGGACCACCACCCGCCCACCAGTCATGTATTCACACCCGTGATCCCCCACCCCCTCAACAACGGCATGCGCGCCACTGTTGCGAATGGCAAACCGCTCGCCCGCCATCCCGTGAATATAGATCTCGCCGCAGGTGGCGCCATACAAAAGCACGTTGCCAGCCAGGATGTTTTCCGAAGGGATATACTGCGCCTTGGCATAGGGCTTCAGAATGATCCGTCCGCCCGACAACCCCTTGCCGACATAGTCGTTGGCCTCCCCCTCAAGGATCATGGTCATTCCCCGCGCACACCACGCTCCGAAACTTTGCCCGGCGGCTCCACGAAACGCCAGTGTGATTGTGTTGTCCGGCAGGCCGGCATGCCCGTGCTGGCGCGCCACCCGCCCGGCGATCATCGTGCCTACCGTGCGATTGACATTCCGGATGGCATATTCAACCTGCACGGGTTTGCCTGTTACGATGGCCTTTTCCACCTTGGGCAGCAGAACGAGATCCAACGCCTGATCCAAGTCATGTGACTGGGTATCAACGCAGCGGACAGGTCCGCTGCTTTCAGGCCGATAGAGGATTTTGGAAACATCCAATCCTCTGGACTTCCAGAACGTGATGGCATCGTTCATCTCAAGGAGATCCGAACGCCCCACCAACTCGTCCATCGTGCGAATACCAAGTTCAGCCATGGTTTCCCGGGTTTCCTCGGCAATGAACATGAAGAAACGTTCCAGAAACTCCGGCTTGCCGGTAAACAACTTCCGCAACGCCGGGTCCTGAGTCGCCACCCCCACCGGACAGGTATTATGGTGGCACTTTCTCATCATGACGCATCCCATCACCACCAAGGCGGTTGTGGCAAACCCGAATTCCTCGGCGCCGAGCAATGCCGCCACAACAACATCCCGCCCGGTCTTGATTTGCCCATCGGCCTGCAATCGCACCCGGCCTCTCAAATTGTTGAGGACCAGCGTCTGTTGAGTCTCGGCCAGCCCCAGTTCCCACGGGGCCCCCGCGTGACGGATGGACGACAGCGGTGAAGCACCGGTACCCCCGTCCCATCCGCTGATTAGAATCATGTCCGCCTTGGCTTTGGCCACCCCGGCTGCGATAGTGCCCACTCCGAGTTCGGACACCAACTTGACGGAGACGCGCGCCTCAGGATTGATGTTCTTCAAATCATAGATCAGTTGTTTGATGTCTTCGATCGAGTAGATGTCATGATGTGGAGGAGGAGAAATCAGCGTTACCCCGGGTGTGGCATGACGCACTCTGCCGATCTCTTCATTGACCTTGTGTCCAGGCAACTGACCGCCTTCCCCTGGTTTGGCGCCCTGGGCAATCTTGATCTGCAGTTCCCGGCTGTTCACGCAGTACTCCGCCGTCACACCAAATCGTCCGCTGGCCACCTGCTTAATGGCGCTACACCGACTATCCCCGTTTGGCAATGGCTTGTATCGGGCGGGATCCTCTCCGCCTTCGCCGCTGTTACTCTTTCCTCCGAGGCGATTCATCGCGATGGCCATTGTTTCATGGGCTTCACGACTGATCGACCCATACGACATGGCCCCCGTTACAAACCGTTTCACAATGGCCGACGCCGGCTCGACATCCCCGATCGGCACCGCCTTTGCCCCCTTGAACCTGAACATACCCCGCAAGGTGAACTGTTTCTCGGCCTGGTCGTTGATAAGCCTCGCATACTCCCGGTACAGCTTGTAATCGCCCGTTCGTGTCGCCTGCTGGAGTTTACTGATCGCTTCCGGCGACCACAAATGTCGCTCGCCGTCACTGCGATAGCGATAGTGTCCCCCGGCCGTAAGCAGCGCAGGCGCCTCCGGTGGCGTCTCCCATGCCGCTTCGTACCTGGCGTTGGCCTCCGCCGCAATCACATCCAGTCCGATACCATCGATACGCGACGACGTCCCTTCAAAATAGCGATCCACGACCTCGCGACTGAGACCGATGGCTTCAAACACCTGCGAACTGCGATAACTGCGCAAGGTCGATATTCCCATCTTCGACATGACCTTTCGCAGCCCCTCCCCCAAGGCGGCAACATAGTTGTCCAAGGCTTTGGAGACCCCGATTTCGACACTCAGTTCCCTCTGCAATGCCATGTCAGCCACAATTTCGAAAGCCAGATAGGGATTGATCGCCGTGGCGCCGTATCCCAGCAGAAGCGCCATGTGCATTACCTCCCGGGCCTCTCCGGTTTCCATGATCAACCCGGCACCGGTTCGGCACCCCGCCCTGATCAGCCGGCGGTTAACAGCAGACACCGCCAGCAATGCCGGAATGGGTGCCTGGTCGCGCGGAAGGTCACGGTCACTCAGGATAATCAGGTTCCGCCCGCGACGGAGCGCCTCTTCGGCTTCGTCACATACCCGTTCCAACGATCCTTCCAAGTCAGTCGCCGTGCCTTTCGCCTTGAACCCTATTGACACCGTCTGCGCGGCAAAGTCCGGAAGCTCCAGATTGCGAATTCGATCGAGGTCGTCGTTCGCGAGAATGGGATGCATCAGCTTGATGAGCCTGGCATGTTGCGGGATCTCCGTCAGGATATTCGACGGATTTCCAATGAATGTCATCAGCGACATCACCAACTCTTCCCGGATGGGATCGATGGGTGGATTCGTCACCTGCGCGAACATCTGCTTGAAATAGGAGAACAGAAGTTGGGGCTTTTCGGAGAAAACCGCCAGCGGCGTGTCGGACCCCATGGAACCCACCGCTTCATGGGCTTTGGATGCCAGTGGTTCGAGAATCATTTGGATGTCTTCCCGGGTATACCCGAACAGACGCTCTTTGCGCAGAAGCAACTCGCGATCGGGAGTCACCGTGGCTACTGCCTCGAAAAGGCCCTGGACCATAACCTTGTTTTCCTCAACCCACCGGCGATAGGGTTGTCGACGCGACATCTGGCTTTTGATCTCCTTATCCTTGATCACGCGCCCCTGCTTCAGGTCCACCAGCAGCATCTGCCCGGGGCGCAACGCCCCCTTTTCCAAAACACGCTCGGGGGCGATATCCAGGACCCCGGCCTCCGAGGCCATGATGATGACGCCATCCCTCGTCAGTGTATAACGCGCCGGACGCAGCCCGTTTCGATCCAGAAGTGTTCCGGCCACCTCACCATCGGTAAAAGCCACGGTGGCCGGTCCATCCCAGGGCTCCATCAATCCGGCGTGGTATTCAAAAAACCCCTTCTGATCCGGCCCCATCGGGTACTTCGCACCCCATGCCTCGGGGATCAGCATCATCATGGCATGCGGCAACGAACGCCCGCCTGCCACGAGCATCTCCAGGGCATTGTCCAGACAGGCGGAGTCACTACCTTCCGGGTCAATCACCGGGAAAACCTTTCGAAGGTCCTCGCCAAACAACGGAGATTCCATTCGCTGTTCCCGTGCCCGCATTTGGTTGAGATTCCCCCGCAATGTATTGATTTCCCCGTTGTGCGCCAGAAAACGAAACGGCTGGGAAAGTTCCCACGATGGGAACGTATTGGTGCTATACCGCTGGTGCAGAACAGCAACAGCACTCTCGACAGCCGGATTTGCAAGTTCAGTGTAGAACCCGGAAACCTGTCCGCCCATTAACAGACCCTTGTAAACCACTGTCCGGCTTGAAAGGCTCGGAAGGTAGAATCGGTCGCCAGGTTTGAGAATCTCCCTGACCTTCCGTTGCACCTGTTTCCGGACAATGAGCAGTTTGCGGTCCAAGGCGCCCCCAGAGAAGCCGATGCCATCGATAAACACCTGCATCACATGCGGCTGATCCCGCCGAGCCACCTCACCTAGTCCGCGATCATCCGTTGGGACCTCCCGCCAACCGAGGCACATCAGCCCCTCATCGCGCACGACTTTTTCAACCACGGCTATACAGGACTTCCTGGCCGCCGACCGCGGCATAAAGACCATCCCGACTCCGTAGCTTCCTCGCACGGGTAATTCAAAACCAAGGCGGTCCGCCTCGGTGCGGAAAAACTTGTCGGGGACCTGGATCAGGATTCCCGCCCCATCGCCGGTCGTCAAGTCTCCGCCCACGGCTCCACGATGCAAGAGATTCTTGAGGATTTCAACGCTATCACGGACGATCGAATGGCTGGGCGTCCCCTTGATCGATGCAATGAAACCGACACCGCAACTGTCATGCTCATTGGCGGGATCGTACAAGCCCTGCGCCGGGGGCAACCCCGCATAAGACCGCTTCATATTTTCAGAATCAGTCACCACAACCCGCATCTCCCCTCTGCCTTGGCAATAGACCAATGGGCGCCCGGAACAAACCGGGCGCCCACTGGCTGGTTTTCACTGTACCTCGCTTCAGCAATCTACCATACGATCAACGGCTGAACAACATATCCGCATAAGTCGGCAGCGGCCAGTAATCCGCGCTTATCACCGGTTCCAACACATCGGAAGTCCGTCGCAAGGCCGCCATTGCAGGGATGACAATATCACGGAAAGCAATGGCTTTCTTATCGGCGTGCCCTGCTTCCTGCGCCTTGATTACCGCCGCATCCAAGTCATCCAGCGCAACAACCATGTCGGCAATTCCGCCGTTCAGCTGCCGCAAAATCCCAACCTGCGTCCCCGCCGTTTCCCCTGCCGCCTCAATCGCATTGATCCCTGAAGCGACATTGGCTGCATATTTCATAATGGCCGGCAGGATCTCCCTGCGCGCCATCTGCAACATGGTTCTGGCCTCGATGTTGATAATCTTGGCGTAGTTCTCAAGAAGGATCTCGTGCCGGGCTTTCACTTCACCCTTCGTCAGGGTGCCGTGCCGCACCAAGACCGCCATATTCTCCTTGTCCATCATCGAGTTGATTCCGTCCACGCAATTGCGAATATTCGGCAACCCGCGCTTCTTGGCCTCTTCCACCCATGCCGCCGAGTAGTTGTCGCCATTGAAGATGATCGGTTCGTGCTCCTTGGCGTATTGCTGCAGCAGTTTCTGGACCTTGGCATTGACATCCCTGGCCCCTTCCAGGTGATCGGCGATTTCGGACAGCGCCTGCGCCACAATCGTATTCAACACAAAGTTCGGCCCAGCCAGGGATTGCGAGGAACCCGGCATGCGGAACTCAAACTTGTTTCCGGTGAACGCAAATGGCGATGTGCGGTTCCGGTCAGTCGTATCCTTGGGAATGGAGGGCAAATGTGTAACCCCCAATTCCAGATGCCCACCCTGCTTTGATCGGCTTGCCCCACCCGCTTTGATCTGGTTGTAGATGTCGGTCAACTGCTCGCCTAGAAATACCGAGACGATTGCCGGCGGCGCTTCGTTCGCGCCCAGACGGTGGTCATTACCTGGCGTAGCCACGGTCGCGCGCAGTAGGCTGGAATACTTATGCACGGCACGAATGACCGCAAATAGAAACACCAGAAACTGCATGTTGTCATGCGGCGTATTACCGGGATTCAACAGGTTGATCCCGTCATCCGTCCCGACGGACCAGTTGTTATGCTTGCCGGAACCATTGACTCCAGCGAAGGGTTTCTCATGGAGCAGACAGACAAAACCGTGCAACCGCGCGGTGCGCTGCATCACATCCATGGTCAACTGGTTGTGGTCAACCCCGATGTTCACGGTCGCATAGACGGGGGCTATCTCATGTTGTGCAGGTGCCACTTCATTGTGTTGCGTCTTGGCGGAGACGCCCAGCTTCCAGAGTTCCTCGTTCAGATCCGCCATGAATGACGCCACGCGTTCATGGATTGATCCAAAGTACTGGTCTTCCATCTCCTGTCCCTTGGGCGGCGGGGCTCCAAACAGCGTTCTGGCTGCAAAACGCAGATCTGCCCGCTCCTCGATAAACTGCCGGTCGACAAGGAAATATTCCTGCTCGCCGCCCAGCGTCGCGATAACCCGCCGACTCGTTGCATTGCCCAAGGCCTTCAGCACCCGTAGCCCTTGTTTGTTCAGGGCCTGCATGGATCGGAGCAACGGCGTCTTCTTGTCGAGCGCCTCGCCCGTATAGGAGGCGAAGGAGGTTGGAATGAACAGGGTTGTGTTCTTGCCGTCCTTCTTGATGAAGACGGGCGAGGTGCAATCCCACACGGTGTAACCGCGCGCCTCGAACGTCGCACGTATGCCACCGGACGGAAACGAGGAGGCATCCGGCTCCCCTTGAGCCAGCTCCTTGCCGCTGAACTCCATCATGATGCGGCCATCCGAAGATGTCGGCGAGATGAAGGCATCATGCTTCTCGGCCGTAATTCCCGTCATCGGCTGGAACCAGTGACAGAAGTGCGTTGCCCCTTTTTCAACAGCCCAATCCTTCATGGCGTTCGCCACGACATCGGCCACCGCCTGATCCAGTTCCTTGCCTTCGTCTATCGTGGCGCGCAGCCGCTTGTAGATATTCTTCGGCAGACGCGCCCTCATTGCCGAGTCATTAAACACGTTCGACCCGAATAGTTCGGGAACATTCATGCCCGTCATTTTTTCTTCACAGCAGTTCGTCATTTCTGGCTCCTTTTCATTTATACCCGACCGCGGCCAATACATGCCAATGCATCGAGCCTCTTGGACCACAAGGACTGTCCCCAGTCCCTCCGAAAATCGAAAAAGGAAAGTAGCACGATTCGTGCCAATCGAACATTTCAAAAATATCCTCAAAATACGGGTTCAAATCCAGACGCTCAAATCGCCAGTTACATTTTTGTAGTCGCAGACTTGCTGCAAATACAGAACTGTATCCCGAAACCATTATCCAACATGATCGACAGGACGCAACCCGTTATGAATTTCACCCCGAACTGTCGATGAAACGGTACAGCGTTGCGCGCGAGATGCCCAGTAGCCGGGCGGCCTCGACTTTGTTGCCCCGCGTTTTTGCCAACGCCTCCTGGACCATGCCGGCATCGAGTTTGAATCGACCACCCTGTCCGCCCCGCGTCCCTTCGCCGGCTTTTCCGGCATGTACCCCCTGCATCGGCGCAAGGGCCACCGGCGGAAGATGCTCCGGAAGAATTAGCTCCCCTTTGCACTTGATCAGGGCAAACTGGATCCAGTTCTGCAACTCGCGCACATTTCCAGGCCAGGCATAGGACATCATCAAATTCATGGCGTCCGACGAAAACTTGGTAGCCTTCCGGCCCGCATGCTCACTCAAGCGGACCAGGAAATGATGAGCCAGCAAGGGTATGTCGTTGCGACGATCCCGCAGTGGCGGCACGGTTAACGGCACCACGCTCAGCCGGTAATACAAGTCCTCGCGAAAACGCCCCTCGGCCATCTCCTTGGCCAGCACCTTGTTCGTCGCACTGATCACCCGGACATTAACCTTGATGGTTTTCTCGCTGCCCACACGTTCAAAGCAACCTTCCTGCAATACCCGCAGCAGCTTGACTTGCATGGCGGGTGAAACATCCCCGATCTCATCCAGGAAGATCGTGCCACCGTCGGCCAGTTCAAAGCGCCCTTTTTTATCCCGGATGGCCCCGGTGAACGCCCCGCGGACATGTCCGAACAACTCACTTTCCAGGAGCCCCTCCGGTAGTGCTCCGCAGTTCACGGGGACAAAAAGACTGGTTCCTCTCGGCCCTTCATTGTGCAATGCGGCCGCGATCAGCTCCTTGCCGGTCCCGCTTTCACCTTGGATCATCACCGGTGCCGTGGATTCAGCCAACTCCGGTATCAGGTCGTACAGCGCCAGCATTTTTGGGTCACGCCCAATGATCCCTGCGAACTGTTGTATTTCGCCAAGCCGCCGTGCCAGTTGCTGTTCACGAGTGATGTCCCGGAAACAAGCCAGTACCGCTGTAGTCCGCCCTTCCTGATCCTTGATGCAGGTCACATTCATCTGAATGCGACGCCGATCACCCGATGCCGTCGCAATGTCAACTTCGCGCGACAGGTCGTGCTCTGCAATCGGCATCCCATCGCAGAACGCACATTTTCCGCCGCAGAGCCCCCCCGCCATAACCTCGTGGCAGTCGTGATTCAGTACATCCTTACGTTGATACCCCGTGATCTGTTCAGCGGCCTTGTTGAACCCGAGAATGCGTCGGTTAAGATCATGCACAATCACGCCATCGGAAAGATGGTCAAGAACCAGGTCGGCCTGCGCCTTGGCACTCAGCAGTGCGGCCAGATAGCCGTGATCAAACAGTTCATCCACCCATTGCCGCAATTGCAGGGCCACCCGCTGATACGCCGCACGCCGCAGCCCCTCGTCTGCATTTTCGGTTGCCATCTCCCCAACCTCCCAGTGCAGGTGGAGTGGATTGCCGGGCAGAGAGCCGCACTGTTCGGAGGCTCTGCAGCAAAGGGAAATCACCAGGTCGGAATCACCACCCGCCGCGTCAGTCAACAGCATGGACGACTCCCCCGCAATATTGACGCCAAGTTCACTCGCCGCCAACTCTGCCAGCGGATCCGTATCGGCACTCGCTATCGAGGCGCTCAGGATATCGAGATCTTCCCGTCGCTTGGCGCGGGCCAAACCCGCCGCCATCCGGCTGCGGTTCGCATTACCTGCCGCCACAAATAGTAGTTTGTACTTCCTTGAACCCATGCAACAGCCCTTCTCCCCGTTTACGTACGCTTCAAATAACCCTCTTCCATCGCCTGCCGGATCAACATCTCCGCATAATCCCACAACACCGTCGATCCATCAACCACATGATGGTTGCGTTCGAGTACTTTGGCGCTACCGACCCCGTTTTGACGCCACACCACACCCCCGGTGAAATAGTTGTGCATGAGCGGCTGGAGGCGGTCAAGCGCCGCCGCAAACCTGGCTTCAGGAGTCCGACGCGTCTCAAACTCCTCCCACAGTGACCGCATCCGCCGTTGATGGTCATCAGGGAGAAGGCCGAAGAGACGATCCGCTGCCGCCCGTTCACGATCCCCTTTGCTGGCATTCCCGACATCATCATAGCAATAGGTGTCGCCGGCATCGATCTCCACAAGGTCGTGCACAAGGACCATTTCGATGACCCTTGCAAGATTCACCCCGGGAGGATTCGCGTACTCTCCGAGCAGGACCGCCATCAGTGCCAGGTGCCAGGAATGTTCTGCGTCATTCTCGTACCGACTTCCATCCATCAGGAGTGTCTTCCGGAAAACGCTCTTCATCTTGTCCACTTCCCGGATGAACACCATGATCTTCGCCAGTCGCGATCCTCCCGCTTCCGGATTGGGTGTGATATCCCGGTGTCGGGACGGAAACGCTTCGGCACCTGCCACTCCCCGTTTGCCTTCCACCCACTCGATGAGCCGCCGGGCTACACCCGCCTTGCTCATTAGCGGCAGGGCCTCGTCTGTCCCATCCGGTAACACCAGAACCACCTGGTTGGTATCCACATCAAACCCGGCATCCAGTCGGCTGACATCGTTCGCCACAATCAAATCCAGACCCTTGCTGGCGCACTTCCGCCGGGCCTCGGAAAGCAGATTCTCGGTTTCCGCCGCAAACCCCACCACCAGGCGGGTTCCCTTGAGCGGCTGCAAGGTCGCCAGAATGTCACGCGTAGGCTCCAGCCGCAACTCAGCCGATGCCTGGTGTTTTTTCACCTTCTGGAGGCTTTGGACGGACGGACGCCAGTCCGCGACTGCCGCCGCCATAATGAGCGCATCGCACGATTCAAAATGACGTTGCACCGCCACCAGCATTTCTTCAGCCGAAACGACCCGCTCTGTCAGAACGCCCGCAGGCGAACGCAGAGCCACAGGGCCGGAGACCAGGATCACTTCATGCCCACGGTCCCTCGCCGCTTCCGCCACCGCCCACCCCATTTTTCCGGAAGATCGGTTGCTAAGGAAACGGACCGGATCCAGGTGTTCACGAGTCGGGCCCGCCGTGACAAGGATACGCATGAACTTCACTCCTTCCGGGCCTTGCCCCGTCAACGGGCGTCGAACTCCCGGATCTTCTCACGCACAACGGATTCCGCCTCGCTATAGATCTCTTGAATCATGGGGTCCGAGAAATGATAGATGCGATCCTCAAAGGCCGTCGTTTTGATCCGGTCAAACAGGCGCTGGCGTGCCGCATGAATGTCTTTGCCGTAGATGTGGAATGAATCCGCATGCCAATTCATCCGGGCCAGACGAACTTCCCGCTTGGCCCGCCGGGACACACCAGCCGCCACAACATCCCGATTGAACATCGTAAACCCGAACATATTCATGAAGTTGGCACCCCAGGCATCGTTGCTCCTGAACCGGATATTGCAGTTGAGCCACCACACCCCCTTGTCATCCTCCTGGATACGATACCACAACGATTGCAGACAGGGCGGATCATAACAGTCCAAATCCACATTCGGCATCCAGGTGATCATCTGGGCCTGCCGCGTATAGGGCTGTCGCACAAGTTTATCGATCACGGACTCAACCTGATTGATCTTGAACGCCCCGCCTTCCACCGATTCATAGTTCCGCAATTCCTTCCACGCACCATAGGCCGCCAGACGGCCGTGATAGGTGTATTCCCAACGGGTATCGGCCGGATCGTTCATGTTCTTTACCCAGTGATCCTTGGCCCCCTGCAACTCCATCACATATTCGCGCAGGTCCTCAATGCCGCCGGGGAATGCCTTGTGGATCATCGGATCGGCCACGGGGTCGAGTACCGTGATGTTCATGGTGGAATCGAGGCTCTCGGGATCTCCCGGCTTGTCATACTGGGTCCGAAAACGCGTTCCATGCTCAGCGAGCGCGCATAACGCTTTCTCATAGGCATCCGCCAGGGACTGCCCCTCCACATGCAACACCGGTATGTTCTCCATGAGCCGTGCTCCTTGATCTGTATAGGTGGCTGCATTATGGATGCCCCCGGGAAAATGAAAAGCTTTTTCACTTTGCCCAGTTTTGCGTATAGTTACATTATGAATTTCTTTGAACATCAGGAGGCGGCCCGGCGACGGACGGGATTACTGATCGCCTATTACATATTCGCGGTCACCCTGATCATTCTTGCCATCTACGGCGTAACAGCGTTTCTGCTCCTTCGCGACAATGTTCTGAGCCCCGATGGTATCATCCAGTGGCCTTTGCTCTGGAACCCCGTCATCTTCCTATCGGTGGCTGGTGCGCTCCTCGTGCTTATCGCCGGGGGCACCGTCTTCAAGATCGTGAGTCTTTCCTCCGGCGGAGAATCGGTGGCCCTCATGCTGGGGGGACGCCCAATCCACCCCTCCTCAACTGATCTGCGAGAAAAGCGTCTCCTGAATATCGTGGAGGAGATCGCCATTGCCTCCGGAACCCCCATCCCGAAAGTGTTCATTCTGCAACAGGAACCCGGCATCAATGCCTTTGCTGCCGGCATGACTCCTGCCGATGCCGTCATTGCCGTGACTCAGGGGGCGCTCGAGCAATTCAACCGCGAAGAACTCCAGGGTGTCATCGGTCACGAGTTCAGCCACATCCTGAATGGCGACATGCGCCTTAACATCCGCCTGATCGGCGTATTGAATGGTATCCTCATTATCGCCCTGCTTGGCTACTGGATGTTCCGCTTCACCGCGCAGGCCACTTCAGGAAATGCACGCTCATCACGTGATCGCAAATCCGGCGGCGTTGCCTTCATCGCCATTCTGGGGCTGGCCATCATGGTTATCGGTTACATCGGCGTCTTCTTTGCCAGGCTCATCAAGAGCGCGGTCTCCCGGCAACGCGAGTTTCTGGCCGATGCCTCGGCCGTACAGTTCACCCGGAATCCGCTCGGACTCTCTTCCGCCCTGAAGAAGATTGGCGCCTTGACGACAGGCTCCCGAATCCAAAGCACCCACGCCGAAGAGGCCAGTCACCTCTTCTTTGCCAACGGCGTCGGATTCTCGTTTCTGGGCCTGCTGGCCACCCATCCGCCCCTCGAGGAACGCATTCGGCGTATTGACCAAACCTTTTCCGGCACCTTTAATATACCGTCGCCATTGGCAGACGACACCAGTTCCCTGATGGGCTTCGCCCCCCCGGAAATACCTCCGCCGCTTCCGCCAACCGCTTCGTCGTCGCAAGGGGTCAGCCCGCTGAATGTGGTGGCCGATATCGGCACCCTGCAGCCGGCGGCCCTTGACTACGCCACCGCTCTTCTCAAGGCCATGCCACCCTTGATTTTGGAGGATGTCCGCCAGCCGGCTGGGGCACAGGCAGTCGTCTATGGCCTTGCCATGAATCCCGACCACCCGAAGTTGTTCGAACATCAAATGGACTATCTCGCCATTCACTCATCTCCCGCCGTGCACAGACATACGATCCGCCTTGCTGAATCCCTGCGGACACTCCGCCCCGAGTTGCGCCTGCCGGCGGCGGAACTGTCGATCGCCACGCTGCGCCATCTCACCCCGGCCCAATACCGTGAGTTCCGCGAGAACCTTTTCCATATCGCCTCCTCCGACGACGACATCTCGCTCATCGAATATGCCGTGCTTCGCATGACGCTGCGCAACCTCGATTCCCTTCATGGAGTCAGTCGTCGCCCGCAGGTGCGATTCACTGAACTCTCCCCGCTTTCCGATGAATGCTCCATTCTCCTGTCCGCCGTGGCCTGGTTCGGATCGGATGACAGGATTCGCGCTGAAGCCGCTTTCTCAAGAGGCACCCTCAGGCTCGCGGGTGTGTCGCCCGGAGCAATCCTTCCGGCGCACCGCGCCTCACTGAAGGACTTGGATGATGCGCTGGATCGCCTCGCCGAGACCAGTCCGGAATTGAAGGAACAAATCATCGCCGCAGCCGTAGACACCGCCACTACAGACGGCGTGATCACCACCGAGGAAGGCGAGGTACTCAGGGCGATCGCGGACACCCTGGACTGCCCCATCCCCCCATTCCTTCCCGGGCAGCGAATCCCCCGTTGAGTCTTGGCCGGCACTGCCTCTTTCAATTCACTGGCGTCATGCGCCCCCACCCTTTATAGTGTCCTGATGTCACCTCCACCAACCAGCGCCCGCGTTGCCAAGGACAACCTGACCCTTCAGGATTTTATCGCCTCCTGGATGTCGCTTTCAAGAAACCGGGCCAAATCCCTGATCGACGCGCGAACAGTCTTTGTGAACAGCACCCGTATCTGGATGGCTCGACACCGCCTCAAACGGGGCGATATCGTTGAGATTTCGGGGGTACCCCCGCCCGCCCGCCGCTCCCAAGCCCCGGAAATCCTGCTCGACACCCCCAGCTTTCTCGTCGTCAATAAGCCAGCCGACTGCCTTGCCAATGGCCCAGCCAGTGCCGAGCAGGAACTGCGCGACTTCCTGAAGGATCCGCAAATCCAGGCTTCCCACCGCCTTGACCGGGATACGACAGGGTGCCTCCTGATGGCCCGGAACCAAGCTGCCTTTGACGCCGTTCTCTCCTGCTTCCGCGACCGGCGCGTGGTCAAGATCTACCACGCCCTCGTCGCGGGTTCCATTGATGAAAACGAGCGCTGTATTGAAGCGCCTATTGACGGGGAATCGGCCGTTACCCATCTGCGGGTTTTAGACAGGAATCGCTCCGCCAGCCATCTTTCACTCCGGATCGACACGGGCCGTACCCACCAGATACGCAGGCACCTCGAGCAAATTGGCCATCCCGTGCTTGGCGACAAGCAGTATGGGGTCACCGCCTTGCTTGCGCCTGGCTTGCGCAGCGTGGAACGCCAGATGTTGCACGCCTACAGCATCCGGTTTACGTCGCCCTTGGACAACCAACTGGTTAAGGCTGAGGCTCCGCTTCCCCGTGATTTCAAGGCGTGGATGAACCGCCTCCGGCTTGACTAACCTCAGGCTTTGTGGCGGTAGGTAATGCGCCCCTTGGTGAGATCGTAAGGCGAAATCTCAACCGTCACCTTGTCCCCGGCAGTGATTCTGATGAAATGTTTGCGCATCTTGCCGGAAATGTGAGCCAGGATTTCGTGTCCGTTTTCAAGTTTCACACGGTACATCGTCGCGGGTAGCACCTTAACAACGGTACCATCCACCCGAATCACATCATCTTTCGCTTCTTCCGGCATACACGCTCCTCTTTCATGATAGCTGGGAAAAGGACACAGGGACCTGTTGAGAACCCGTGTACCAGATTGCACCCCTAGCCAACTTAAGGTCGAATAGGTATCACAAACAACAAAACACTGTCAATCTTCCAAAGTTCTTGACCACATCGCCATACCCCCCCTACAGTACTGTCCATTATGCGACTACTTTTTTATGCCATTCTTGTGGCGGTGCTCTGTCAGGACCGGATTTCGCAAGCGGCCGGCTCCGACACCTGGTCCGCCCAGGACACCCCTTCCCAATCTCACGACATCAACAAACCCAGAATCAAACGCGGCGTCCACTGGTATCGATACCCGAACAAACAGACCGATAGCGACCAGGAAAAGTTCGCCTACGCCCTCTATCAAGCCGGTCGTCTGCGAAGAGCCGCCAATGCGTACCAAGCGCTTGTGTACGCGTGGCCGGATTCACGCAAAGCTGCCCCTGCCCAATTGGCCCTTGCCAAAATCCAGCAGAAACGGGGACAGTATGAAGACGCGTTTGACGAGTACCAGTATCTGATCGACAACTATCCGGGCCAATTCAATTACGCCGAAGTTTTGGAGTTCCAGTTCCAAATTGCGTCCTACCTGATGCATGCCAGAACGGGCCAATTCCTGATTCTCCCAGGATTCCAATCCCCCGAACGCGCCTTGCCGTTGTTTGAAAAAATCATCCGCAATGCCCCGTCTTGGGGAAAAGCCCCTCTCGCCCAGTTCAATATCGCTCGAATCCATGAAATGAACGATAATCTGGAGGAGGCCGTTACGGCATACGAACTTCTGCAGAATCGGTATCAGTCCAGTCCTTGGGCAGGTCAAGCCTCCTTCCGTGAAGCCTACAGTCTTTTCCGACTGTCTGATCAGCGCAAGAACGATGAGAATGCCCTGAACGCCGCGCGCGCCGCCTTGGTGGATTTCATCCGCTCGTACCCCGCCAGTCCGGATGTGGGCCAGGCCGAGACCTATCTCAGAACCTTGAATACCCGTCTTACGACCATGGCCTTCGAACGGGCTCTCTTCTATGACCGGCAATCCAGACGCCCCGAAGCCGCGCTCCTCGCCTACGAGGACTTCCTCAAAAACTTTCCCGCTTCCGAACAGGCAGCCACCGCTCAACAACGTATCGAGCAGTTAAGGAAAACCATCCGATGAAAAAAATAATCCTCACCCTCGCCTGCCTCTGTCTTGCCTTCGCGATTATTAGCATGGGGGGCGGCTGCACTGGTTACAAACTCGGAAGCAACCTTCCCCCTAATATCCGGTCTGTGGCAGTGCCTGTGTTCGTTAATCAGACCGGCGAACCGGGATTGGAAACTCTGACAACCAGCGCCACCCTTCAGGAGTTCCAGAAGGACGGTTCGCTGAAAGTGGCCGATCGCACCACTGCGGACACGGTGGTGGAAGTCACCCTCAGGAAATACAAACTGACTCCTCTGCGCTACCGCTCTGACAGAGCCACAACCGCTCGCGAGTTCAGGCTGACCTTGGAGGCGGAAGTCACATGGCGTCGATTGCCCAGCCAGGAAGTGCTTGCTCATTCAACCAAGGTGGAAGGCTACAAGGACTTCGAGGCGCTCACGGATCTGCCCAGCGCACGCCGGGAAGCGCTCCCCGATGCCGCCACAGATCTGGCCCACCGCATCGTTCGAACAGTCGTGGAATACTGGTAAGCCTGCCGGCGACTCTGCCCATTGCTTCCAATAAAAATGCCGTGCCAATGGTTTCCCACCGGCACGGCTTCATCCGTCGGAACCCCTCAGCCCATCTTGGCAATCATCGCCGAAGAACGCGCCTTGCCGCGATCCGCAGTGTTCTTCTTGATGATCCCACGCTTAGCCGACTTGTCCAGGATTGAACAAAGCGCCCTGAATTTATCCATAGCCACCTTCTTGTCCTTGGACTCCACGGCGGCAATAAAAATACGCTTCGCCGTTGCAACGGCGCTCTTGGTGCTACGATTTCGCAGACGACGCACTTCCGCTTGACCCGCGCGTTTAGCTGCACTTTTGATATTCGGCATATGGTGTCTTCCTTCTAACAATTACCCTGAATCAGGCAAAAACGCGGTTATAATAGCCGCCCTCTTTTGCAAGTCAACCTGTAATTTCCCGGAAATTCACAAAATATTCGCCCCCTCACCTGCGTTTAGGATATTAAGAAGGCGTGATTAAACAAAAGGCAACCGGAATGGAGCAAAGCGACGAAGATCTTCTGGCGTCGTATGTAAAGGGTGACTTGGATGCACTGGAAGGCTTGGTCAATAGACACCGACGTATGTTGTATGGCTACATCCTGCGAATGGTGCGTTCCTCGCACGATGCCGACGAGGTCTTTCAAGACGTCTGGATGAAGGTCATTCAGAACGCCGAGACCTATAAGACCGGGCGTTTCCGTGGCTGGCTATTCAGGATTGCCCACAATCTGGTCATTGACCGTGCACGGAGTCGGAAACCGGTGGTAACCCTGGATGGCAACATGGATCGTGAAAACGGAACGACCTTGCTCGATGCGCTCCAGGATGCATCCCCCGGCCCGTCGGCTATTGCCAGCGGACGCGAAACCGCCGCCCGTATTCAACGCGCCCTGGCGGGTATCGCCATTGAGCAAAAGGAAGTGTTCCTAATGAGGATGGAGGCAGGATTGTCCTTCAAGGAAATAGCCCACATACAGAAAGTCTCGATTAATACTGCACTGGCGAGAATGCACTACGCCATCACCAACCTGAGAAGGCTACTGTCCGATGTCGAATTGGCGGGAGAAAGAAAATGAACTGCAAAACCATCGAACGTTATATCCTGCTGGAATACACCACCGAGATTTCCAGCAGCCAGTCCGCTGAACGACAACGGCATCTGGAACACTGCGCCAACTGTCGCGCTTTCGCACGGGACCTCGCCACGATCCGCCGTGACTTTTTAGCGACGCCGGTCGACGCGCCAAGCGCTACCGTGGCCAACATCATGGCCGCCGCGGCTGGCCGCCCCCTGCCGTCCACCACCTGCCGCCGCCTGCCCCGCCTTCTCGTTGCCCTGGCCGCAAGTCTTGTGATCTGCCTGTGCCTTTGGTTCACCCTGCGCCAAACCCCGCCAAGGCATCAGGCCTCACTTCCGCCTTCCGCCGCCCGCCTTGCCGAAATCTCCGACATTCTCTTCGCCCTCACCGATCCCGAAGTCTGGTTCGAACAGTGGGATGATCATCATGCCTCAGCATTGAATATCGACGAACTTGCACAACAGATCCTGATCACGCAGGGCCTGCTGGATTTGCCGGAGGAATCGGAAGAAACACCTAACTTACCTGAGGAGCATCAGCCCACAACTCTTCGATGGCGTAGTAGTCCCGAATCTCCTGCAGAAACATGTGGATGACTACGTCCACAAAATCCAGCACCACCCACCCGTCATCGGGCATTCCGGACTGCCTGAAGAAACGAACCCCGGACTCCTTCAAATGACGATGAACCGCGCTGGACATTGCTTTGAGCTGCGGCGCCGTAACGCCTGACGCAATCACATAGTAGTCCGTCACCGGCGATATCTTCCGCACATCCAGAATGACAACCCCCGTCCCCTTCTTGGACAAGAGCGCCTCCCGTGCTTCGCGCGCCATATGAATACTCTCCATTGGTTTCATCTCCTGTAAAGCGAATGCTCGGCAATATACATTTCCACCGCCGGATGCACAAGGTAGCGGATCGACATCCCCTCAGCAACCCGGTATCGTATATCCGACGACGAGATGTTCACCGTGTGCCCAACCCGTACCTGGCTCCTTATCCGCTCACCCCATTCCCGGGGAAGCCGCAAGTCTGCCTTCATAAGCTCCTCATAATCCGCCCCCGGCCTCGTCAGGGTTGCAAAACGGCACAACTCCAGCAGTTCCCCGATGGCTTTCCAGAGATGTAACTCCAGCAGGGAATCTGATCCGATGATAAACACGATCTCAGATTCCGGGTATTGCGATGTGAGTGACCGTGCCGTGTCAATTGTGTAAGAGACCCCATCGCGGTCAATCTCTTCCCGCGACACCTGGAACCGTAAATCCCCTTCAATGGCCGATTCCAACATCGCCACCCGGTGGCCAGCCGAAAGCAGATCACGGTCCGTCTTGTGAGGCGGATAAGCACAAGGCATGAAAAGCACCTTGCTTAACTCAAAGTGCTCAAACGCATCCTGGGCAAGAATCAAATGACCCGTGTGAACCGGGTTAAAGGTCCCGCCCAGCACACCAATACGATTTCGCGGGGTCAAGTCATCCATGCGTCACTTGGCATGCTTACTCAGGTAACTGGCGACACCCTCGGCGGTGGGCTTCATCGCATCCTCGCCTTCATGCCAGTTCGCGGGGCACACTTCACCGTGCTCCTCGGTGTACTGCAGGGCATCCAGCGTCCTCAGGATCTCATCCACACTACGCCCGATGGGAAGGTCGTTAACCAACTGGTGCCGCACCACGCCATGGGTGTCGATCAGGAATAATCCGCGCAGAGCCACGGCCTCATTCAGCAGAACGTCGTAAGCGCGCGCAATCGACTTGTCCAGATCCGCCACCAGGGGGAACTGGATTTCCCCGATGCCGCCCTTGTTCCTTGGCGTCAGGCGCCAATGGTAGTGCGTGAACTGGGAATCGACCGAAATACCCAGCACCACGGCGTTCTTCTCTTTGAACCGCTTCACTGCCTTGTCAAACGCGATTATCTCCGATGGACACACAAAGGTGAAGTCTAACGGATAGAACAGAAGCACGACATACTTGCCCCTGTAGGATGACAACTTGATTTCGCCAATGGAATTATCCGGCAGTACTGCCTGAGCGGTAAAATCCGGAGCCTCTTTAGTCACCAACACTGCCATACGCGTTCTCCTCCCTTTTGCATTAAAAGGTCATAATAGCATCATGCGAAGATTCGCAGAAGCGAATTTTTATGCCGAACCCCAAAAGGACGTCAGACGCCTCCGTTCGGCTTTCCGCCGGGTTGCCATCGGGACAGCACGTACAGGCCAAGGAGAACTTCGATCCCGTCCGGCGTCCTGCCCTGCTGCGTCCGGGCCTCACGGAGTAATTCCAGATACCACAGACCAACCCCGAATTTCGGATCATGCCAGATAATAGTCTCAACAAGCGCAGGCGAATCCACACCGAACTGAAGGCCGTAACTGACCGCCACAAGCCTTAAGGCCAGGTCAAAGATGATGTCGGCCACCAATGCCGGATTGTCGACCAACTGAGCCTCATACAGGCATTCAAGACGCCCCCGCAGCATCGCCGATTGGTCGGGCTGGATCTTGCCCTCGGATCCATTAATCGCTTCTCGGATTTCAGAAAGCAGGGACTCAACTCCTCCACCCTTGATTCTCTGCTCCTTGATCAGTATCCGGTAGAATTCTCCAGGATTCCCAAGCAGGTCAGCGGCCGCCATGGCCAGAGACCGCTTCAATACAGGGTTGCGGCTGGCATTCATTCGGGGAAGAATTTCGTAGATCGCCGCCATTTCACCCAGTCGCGCCAGTGCCTCACTGGATACCGAAACCAGCTTGGCATCGCCACTTTGCTCCAGAACCTTGAGCAGGGGGCCATTCGCCCGTACATCGCCGATTTCACCCAAGGCACGGGCACTCTCGGCCACCGTCTCCCGGTCAGGGTCGCCCAGCCGCCGGATCAACGCCTCCACGGCCTCCCGGCTATGGGTCTGTCGCAATGCCCTGGCGATTTGCGGACCAAGATCCGCATGCGGATCGTCAAACTTGGACAGCAACGCCTCGACGGCGTCCGGGCTGCCAATTCGCCCAAGGGCAATCGCCGCCTCCTCGCGTACTTCTGTCGAGGGATCGTCCAACTGCTGAATCAGATCCTTCACCGCTATCCGCATCCGCTCCTCGCCAAGGCGCCTCACCGCATCGACCTTCCCGCCGCGCGACGTGGACGAGAGCATCGAGTAAATGTTAAAAATCCCCGTGAGCACCCGTAACGGGTTCGAGAACTGGAAACTAGCCACCGCCGTCCGGAAAGACATCTCCCCTTCCAGTTGCCGAACCATCAACATCACCCGTACCGCAATCAACCAAACCATGACCACTTGCATGAGAATCAACAGATGGTAAAAACCAAACTTTGCCCCCGTCGGCATTGTCCACTGGAACGGATGCGCATGTGCCCAGTCCATCACCTGCCCCCCCACGAGGGGGCCCGCGGCCGCCAGAAGACCAACGGCGGACCAGTGTACCGCCATCGCCATCGTTCGGCCCCGCGCGGAGGATAACGCCGCCAGCAGGCTGACTTGCGACAACCCAACCCCGGAATAAAACAGCCCACTGAAGAAACTGACCACCACCAGTAGCAGTAAAGGCTGATACACAACGGGGCTATCGATAAACGGCAGCGGAATGGTCACCGTGCCATCCCGGAGAAAGAACCAAACCCCACCCATCAACGGGGCCACCATCATCATGATCGCTCCGAAGTTCCGCGCGCCAACCCGATCAATGACGTACCCCCAGAGGATTCCAGCCACCGATCCGCCGATAG
>JBIJCW010000022.1:0-18825 GCA_044344495.1 Kiritimatiellia bacterium
GATGACGCCTTCTGGAGGGCGGAGTTCCTGCGACGCCGCGAACAGAGGGAGTGCATGTCATCCGCGCGTAAAAGTCGGCAGTTTAGGCGAGGATTTGTTGGCGGATCCGGTATCGTCAACAGGCAATGGCCTGTGGTAGTATTTGTGCCCTGAATCGGATGCAGGCATGATCATGAGAAGACAATGGTATCGGTCGGCGTTTCCGTATGTGGTGGCTGACGTTGCCGCGGTGGTGGTTGCCTACTACGGAACTTTGCTGGCGCGTTTTCACAGCGCCTTGGGTGAACGTTGTTTTACATGGGTCAATATCGTCCTGGGCGTGAGGGACACGGCGGACGTGGGGCCGGTTTTGGGTTCGTTCTATTACTATCATGCGCCGCGCATTCTGGGCATTCTCGGGGTGACGCTGGTTTTGCTCTATGCGTTCCTGGACTTATATGCGGGGCGCCGGTTCATCCGGCGACGGTATCAGGCCCGGAACCTGATCCTGGCTAACCTCGCGGCGTTGCTTCTCTTCTATGCCTACTTCTATCTGACCCGCAATGAGTTCCATCCCCGCAGTGTGTTTGCCACCCTGCTGGGATTGAACACGGTGCTTGCGATGGTCTTCCGGTGGGGCATGGGGCACTTGCTGGAGCGGTCGGGGTTGATCCGGTGCAAGGCGATTGTGATGGGGAGCGGGCCCGAGGCACAGTTCATCGAGCTATACATTCAGGCTCGGCGTCCGCAGGGGGTGGAAGTGGTGGCGACAGCGGCTCTTGCGCCGGGTGAGTCCATGCGAGGGTGGCTCGGGAGAGTGGAGGCGCTGGTCCGGCGGCATGACACGCGGATGCTGATTTGTGCGGACCGGAACCTGACGGTGGCGCAGATCATGCAGATCCTGGAACTGTCCGAGGGGCTGAAGCAGGAAGTCAAAGTGTTGTCCGGGCATCTTGGGGTTCTGGTGAATGAGGCGGGGATCGCCGCCGACTTCTTTTCCGAATACCCGCTGGTGCACTTTGCGGTGCCGCCGGGGGAGGGGGCGATGTCGTTGCGGATGCGGCTATTGCTGATGAGGGTGGTGACGGCGCTGTTGCTGGCGGTGAGCGCGCCCCTGCTCCTGGCGGTGGCTGCGGCGATCCGGTTATCGGGGAAGGGGTCGGTGTTCTTCGTCCAGGAGCGGATCGGATTCAACCGGAAGTCGTTCCGGATGTTCAAATTCCGGACGATGCATGAACGCGCGGATGAACTGCTGGCGCAGGTGGAGGAGTTTAACGAGTCCGGGGAGGGACTGTTCAAGATCCGGAGGGATCCACGGGTGACACACGTGGGCCGGTTTCTGCGGCGGTTCAGTCTGGACGAGGTGCCCCAACTGATCAACATACTCCGCGGGGAGATGACGTTGGTGGGGCCGCGACCGTTGCCGAGGCGGGACTTCGAAAACTACTATGAGGAGTGGCACTACAGCCGGCATGGCGGGTTGCCGGGGTTGACGTGCCTGTGGCAGGTGTCAGGGCGCAGTGATGTGAGTTTTCACAACATGTGCATTTTGGATGACTACTACCTGCGGAATCAGAATCTGATCCTGGACATCAAGATACTGGCCCGGACCGTGGGGGTGGTGTTGTTCGCCAAGGGGGCTTACTGAGGCCTGCCCAAGCGGTTAGCGAAGTTCAGGAAAGGCCGCGCCGACTAGGTCATTGACCTGTTCGATGAATTTTTCCCTGGAGACATTCCGCTCTGAGGCAAGTGTCATGTAGGCCCAGCGCGAAATCCGGCCATGCGCGAGCCGGTCCCACATGAGATGGGCCGTGAGTCTGGTATGGCTGGGGGTTTGACGGCGTTGATCCATGAACCAGTAGGCGAGAAAGGAATGGATTTCCCGGGTGTGCCCATTGGGGTCGCGGGTTAGATGGGATAATTCCAGCAAGGTCAGACTCAACGGTGGATGATCGGGAAGAGGGACGGCGATTTCCTCCTGCCGGACAATGCGGTAACCCTGGCCAAGGATGCAGGTTTGAGGACGATGGATGCTGTTCATGTTGGGAGGGCTGATGACCAGCGCCATGGTTACGATGCTACCCGCGGCATTGGTATACTGCCGATGGATCAGCAGGGTGGTGGCGGCGAGACTATGCCGTTCGCCAAGGGACCAGGTGTCGAGTTTTGTTGCGCAGATTTGGCACAGGGGTTGTCCGCCTTCGTATCTGGATGAATCCGGCGTCCATGCCTGGTTGCATTGATCATTTTGACAGAAGAGGATTGAGCGTCCTGTCCAAGCGCCCGCTGTTACGGGCAGTTCCTGTACGGGGGGGGCTGTTTCGATCTGGAGAGGTTTGGCGAGGCGAATCGACAATCCGGTGGCGGCCAAGAGGGCAAGGATCACGAGGAAAAGTTTTGTCCGGACTGGGAGGGTCATGGCTTTATCTCCGTTGGTGTTTGGGGTCGCCGCGCTTTGGAAACTAGCTGGCCGATGGACATCAGCAGGATGGTGGCCACGATGAACACGATATATCCCGAGTAATCGTGATAAACTTTCAGGGCGGCTTCCTGGCCGAAGAGTTGCGCCACCAGGGCAATTGAAACGATGCGCGCCACGTTGGCGGCAATGGCGATCGGGATGGAGAACAGGAATAGAAGCCATTTCTTCGGCATGGATTTCTGGGTGAAGTAGGCATAGGCGGCAGAGAGGGCGGTCAAGGCCAGGAGGGATCGGATGCCGCTGCAGGGGTCAGCCACGTCGAAGGAAAAGGCGCCTCCGGCGGTTGAATAGATGGCGGTTCCCGTGCGCTGTGAAGCCACTCCGAATCCGTTCAGGATTTCGTTCGCCAGTGTGGCGGCAATCATCCGCAGTTTGAAACTCAGGCCGTCAAGGATGTTCAAGGGGATGCAGAAGGTGAGATACCCGATGGGGAAGATCAACAGGCGCGCCACCGCAGTTCCGTATAGCGAGAGGCCGCATCCCCAGAGGAACAGGAGCAGTGAAATCAGCGACAAGCGGTGGAATCCGCTCCGGAAACCGATCCAGTGCAGAAGTAGGGCTAGCAGGACAAGGGTGAAGCCCCAGGGGATGGTGCGTTTTTGGGCGCTCGCGAGCATTGCCCGGCTGTTCCATAAGGCATAGAGGGATACCAACGGCAGGAGTGGGCCATGCGAATAATCCGCGCCGCCATAGATCGGGACCTGCCACATGCCCAGCATGTAGCTGATGGCGGGCTGGTAGAGCAGGGTGGCGGAGGCCAGAATGAGCAGCCAGAGGAAGGTCTCGGATAATGCAGACGCTGTTGTGCGGTTCGGGCTTGGGTTCATGGGGGTGTTTCCCTTTGGAATAGTCTGGCCTCGTAGATGTTGTGCCGGTGTTCGACGCTATGCGAGCGGAATTTGCGCGACCAGACTTGCCGGTACACCAGCCCATTGTCCCTGAGGGACTGCGCCACGTAATTCTCGGCGGTTCCCAGATTTTCCAGAATGAAGCGGGGATGCGCCATGCGGACCATGTCTGGGAGGGCCTTCTTTTGAAATTCCAGTGTGGCCAATCCACCGCCATCCAGGAGCCGTACGTTGGGTGGGCGTGAAGCGGCCACCACCCCGATGTCATAATAGACAAGGGCTGTGTCGCCGGGGTTCGCCCGTGTGCCGATTTGGGCGGTTGCTCGCCGCATGGTTGCCACATACTCCGGCATCATGCCGGTCAGGACGGGACGAAGTATGCGTTCGTTGATGAAGAGGGCGGTGGCCAACTGGAGCGCACAGACGGAGCAGGCCATGGTGAACATTCGACGGTTGGCCGACAGAGTTTTCGCTCCCAGGATGGCGGCCAGTACGGGGAGCACGGACATGAATGGAAGAAAGTAACGGGCGGCGCTTTGCAATCCGGGGGCTTTCAGCGAGTAGAAGCAGAAACCCAGGAGTGGAAAGATCCAGAGCAAGGTTGTTTTTGCCATCAGATTGCGCCAAGGGAGACTGGATGGCCGCAGGATGATGGTAAGTCCAGCCAGTCCGATCATGATTAAGCTGCCAAAGCATCCAGAGGCGGTTGTCTTGGCCAACTGTGTCCATACCGGCAGGTTTAGCCAGAGCAGTTCCGTTGTTGTTTTTGCCGTGGCCGTTGTGGGGGTGATGTAGCCAAAGCACAGGTACAATGAGACCAGGACTGGCAGGAGGGCCAAGGCAAATCCAGCGGCCAACGCCGTGCCATCGGCCAGCCATTTCCGGCGGTTATTCAACGCGCTATGCGCCAGAAAGGCGGGACATAGCAAGCCAAGTTCCGGGCGCAGCAACACGGTGGTCGCGAGGGCAAGACCTGTCAGCAGGAAGAGCTTTAGCCGGCGGCGTCCTGTGGCATCTTGAATTCTGAGAAATCCGTTGATCAACCCGATGGCGGCCGCCATGGCGAACGTCACTTCCATAAACGTGCCATTCCATCGCCAGAGGTGGACGTTGGTGGCGGCTAAGGCGGCAGCGATCAGTCCCCATGCCGTTCGGCCAGACAGGCGGCGCGAGAGTGTAAACACGCCGAGGATGTAAAGGGCGCTGGCGAGGGAGGAAAGGAGCATCCCGACAGCCAAGACGGAGGGTGTGAACATCCTGAGCACGGAAAAGAAGGCGGTGAATAGCGGACTTGTGGAGAGAAAGACCGGTTCGTGAGGGTTGATCCCGCAGCCTAGGCCTTGGTGGATATTTTCGATAATGGCCAGATGGATGAAGGCGTCATCAGCCCCAGGGTAACCGGGATAGCAAACCAGTTTGATTGCCGCAGGTAGGAGGCATAATCCGGTGAGGAGCCCAAGGGTCGCGATGTTTCGAGTCATGGGGGTTTTCGTGCTCATGGGTTGCCCTGTTCTGATCTCCGGAAGGCAATGAGGGATTTGGGCCAACCTGCCGCAATTTCGACAATGATCTTGGCGTCCGGAAACAAGGTTTTCATTTGATTTTTGCCCAGCAGGCGTATCCCCAGTTGCTCGGCATCGTCGGCTGGGGATCCGTTTAGACAATGCCGGAATGTAAACCCAGGCACCAGGCGCGCGTAAAGGCGGGGAGGTAGCCAGTGGATAAACGGGGTGAGTAGATGCGGTTCAACCGGGAAGCGGGGGTCGGGGGTCTGGACAAAATAATTCCGCCCAACCCGCCGGACTTCCTGCGCCATTTTCAACTGTGAGTCTTCATTGCCCACATGCTCAATGACGGAATTACTGAATACATAATCAAACGACCGATCCATGAATGGGAGCGAGCGCGCATCGCCTGTTACCCATTGGGTGGTTGAGTTCAGCCCGGGAGGAGCAGAACCAAGATTGAGGATGGTGACGCGGGGGACGGGAAAGCCCAGTTCCTGTCCGAGTTCCCAGAAGTAGGGACTCCCACCGACATCCAGGAGGGTATCCCGGCGGTGTATGTCAAAAAGATCATAGAACAACCGCAAGCGTTGAACTCGATACCTGCGGAGGAAAGGTTTGTATAAGCGATAGATGTCCATAATCAGTTCTGGTTGGATCGCTTACCGCCTATCGCCTCGCGGAAAAGAGCCCATACGAAGACGGGGTTATTACGCAAGTATCGCGGGCCCAGTCTCCGGGGTTCCATGCAGAGGCGGAAGAACCACTCCAATCCAGAGTGCTGCATCCAAGGAGGTGCCTGTCGCATGCGGCCTGTATGAAAATCAAAGGCGGCGCCGACTCCGAGCATCACCTTGGCGCGGATGGCCACGGCTTTCCAGCGCGCCATGAGTATTTCCTGCTTTGGAGTGCTCAGGCCGATCCAGAGCAGGTCCGGTTGCAGGCGGTTAATTTGGGCGAGGATGGCTGTCTCCTCCGCAGGCTCCAGAGGGCGGAAGGGCGGGCAGAAGGTTCCGAGGACTTTGAGGCCGGAAAACTTTGCTTCCATCCGGACTTTGAGTTCGTCGGCAACGCCCGGTGCGCCGCCGTAGAAGTAGCTGGTCCAGCCGAGACGGGCCGCCTGTTCGAGAATCGCCAGCGTCAGATCCGGGCCGTAGACGCGTCCCACGCTGGGGTGGCCCTGTCGTCTGCCAAGCCAGACGAGCGGCATTCCGTCGGGCACTACGGCGTCGGCCTCGTTGTGGATACGCTGGATGGCAGGATTTCGCATGCCCTCGGTGACACCGTGAACACCGGTTACGCAGACGTAGTGTCCGAATTCCGGTGACTGGATCCACTGATCCACCTGGGTCACGGTACCGGAGAGGTTCACGGCCGTGACGCCAGTGCCTAGAACGTCAAACCTTGGAAGGGGGGGCGGATTCACGGGTTTTCCCTGGTGGTCGGAGCGGGCGGCTGGAGTTTGACGATACACCATTCCTGTTCGCCTTCGGCGACGGTGAGGGTCAGGTCAACGGTGGCGATCAAGTGGCCGTCAATTACGGCGAGCCACGATTCAAGGGAGCCACACTGTTTCTCCACGATGGAACGACGCGCCACGATCGCTTGAATTCCCATCTGGTCGAGTTTGGGGCGATTGAGCATGTCCGGGCCAATGATGTCCATGACGCGTCGCCGACCCAAAGGTTTCCAGAGGGAAACTTCGGGATCGCCGCCGGATTGAATAAAGCCGATGACGTGGATCTCGGAAGGGAGCAGGTTGCCGGCAGGGGCCAGAATCTCCGCCCGGGCGTGATACACAGTGTAGACGGTGGCAACTCTGGCCAGTAACCGGCTGCCGGGATTTTTTGAGGCCAAGGATCGTGTTATGGTTTGCGCTGGCCATAAAGGGCGTGAAGGGGTTAGGGCGACGATTAGCAGGGCAGACAGACTCACCAAAACGGCCAGTGATCGCCACCAGCGCAGGCGCGTCACGCACTCTGTTCCTGGGAGTGCCAACAGTGCCGCGATCAGGATTGGGTAGTAGGGCGAAAGTAGTCGAGCCGTGCATTCGCCCGACATCATCGCAGTATAGACTAGGAGGGCGATGGCGCCTCCCGCCAGTGTTGACCATTGCAAGGGACGCGAGGGCCTTCGTCGCCGCTTGAAGGCGGCAATACTCATGGTTGTAACAAGGAGTGTTGTAATCCCGATCCCAAGTCCGGCACTTTCTTCGTTGCCTAGTTCTCTGAATTTAATGCAAAACTTTGGAAATTCATTGGCCATGCGTACGTGAAACGAGTCCGGAATCCGTTCCTTGATAAAGGTGTTCAGTGTTGACGCATGGGGCAGGAGAGGTGGGGCAAGGCTTCCCACCATCAATTGTAGGCTGTTGCCAAGGAGGGCGGCTTTTGGGAAATCGGCTTTGAGTTTTTCCTGATTGACCGGGTCCCCGAAACAGTTGCCCGTGTACTGATGGTTCAGGATAGCGGTGGGGGCGTACGAAACGATCAGCGCCAGGCATAAGATGGCCGCTGTTTGTGGCCAGCGGGTCTTGACTTGCGCCATTGCCGGACGTATGGCCAACAGGACAGGAAGTAGCAGTGGAAGATTACAGGCCTTGACGCTCGTCATCAGTCCTGCCGCCAGCAATGCCAACCAGAGCGCTGAGATGTTGCCTGGCCGGATTGCCCGACATCCGAAATGAAGTGCGGTCAGCGCCAGTACGGTGCCGAAGGTGTCATTGCCGACGCCTCCGGCGGACGAGACATAGCAGTATCCGGTCGGGAGGATCCACATCCAGAACCAGGCGGTGCGGCGCTTGACGCCGAGTTGGGTCAGGATGGAAAACATCAGGCCCGGCATCAGGAGATAGGAGGCGATGTTGATCAGGAAGAACAGGCGGCTGGAGTGTGAGAAGACGAGGAGGGGCATCATGGCCCATTCCATGCCGGTGCCGCTGTAATTCATCCGCGCATTGGAGGTGTGAATCCAGTGCCAGTGTCCGGCATCCCACCAGTGCAACATGCGGGAGAAGCGATAGGCCAGGAAGTCGTAGTTGTTGGGTTCGTAGAGGAACCCGCCGATGGCGGCGGCCAGAGTGGTGATGGCAAAGAGTGCGGGAAGCGGCTGTTTGGTGCTGCGCCGTGCGAGTTGGCGCAGGTGCCGGGTGGTGTTAATCAGGAGTGAGGTCATCGCGCCCCGTTTGACGATTGCCAAGGCCAACAAGGGGACCAATGCCAGAGTGTAACCCAGGCGGTTCAATCCGCACGTCAGGGAGAGGATCCACCCGGATAGCACGGCCCACGTCAGGAGGAGAGTCCATGCGGCATACATATCCAGAGGGGTGGACGGGGTTGGCGACGAGTTTGGCAGTGGTTGGGTGTTCATGAGGCGCGATGCTTTTCCTTGGGTCGCGGGGCGGGAGTGGTTGGCTTGCCTCGCTCGGACCATCGCGTTGCCAGTGCTTCCTGCCATGGCGACATGTGTTTGCACAGACGGCGTTTCGCGGATCTTACGTCATTGGTGGCGGACAGACTGTGGTGCAGTTTCCGACGTTCCCGCATGACCCACCCCAGATTCCTGAGAAATCCGGCTTTGGCTGATAGGAAGGGAACCAGCAAACCATCACGAACGGCGCCGACGAATGCGGCGCTTTCATAAAGCAGGTGAGGGACGAGATAGCGGAGAGCGAGGGTGCCCACCATATCCACCCAGTACAAATACTCTATATTGCGGCGCAGGTGATAGGTGTGGAATCGGCTGTGCGACACTCCCGTGGCCGATCCGAGGTGGAAGGCAATCGCGGCATGGGTGAAGGCGCAGGGGTAGCCGTGGAGTATCAGGCGGATCGCCAGATCGGTATCCTCGTAGTAGGCAAAGTACCGGTCGTGGAAGAGGCCAGTCTTGTCCAGAGCGGTACGCCGATAGAGGGCCGCGGAGGCGACGGCGCCAAAGGGGTTGTGTTGGGTATAGTCAATACTGTCGCGTGGGTGATCCCGCCATGCGGTGACGGTGCCGCAGGAGTGATAGGCAAAACCGGCGGAGTCAATGCGGTCGGGGTTATGGCGCTGAAGCAGGAGACAGGCGGCGGATCCGACCTTGGCATTGGCGGTGATGGCATGGACCATGTGGGTGGTCCAGTCGGGTGAAAGGATGACATCGTTATTGATCAGGGCGACAAACTCACCCCGGCTTGTTGCCATGGCCAGATTGTTGGCGGGTGAGAAGCCGGAATTGTGGTCGAGGCGTAGAAGACGCCAGCGGAGGCCGTCAAAGCAATCCAAGTCCCACGAGTTGTCGGTTGAACCGTTGTCGACGACGATCACTTCGACATCCGGATAGGTTTGGAGGCGGATGGAATCGAGGCATTCCTTCAGCATGGGGCCGCCGTTGTAGTTCGCAACCAGGAAAGAGACCAGACCGGGTGCGTTGTGGCGGGTGGTGCCGCCTGCAGGCGGCTGCTGGATCAGTGACGATGGCCGTATCATGTGTGGGCGCAGCGTGATCTTGAGACGGAGAATCCAAAGACGATTCGTTGGAAGCGGTGGTTCCGCATCAGTGGCGGGACTGCCATGGCGACCAGTGCAAGCAGGCAACGGCACCGCTCGACAGGACGTGTCGGTTTGGGGGACAGCAACATGGCGGCCAGCGGAGTGATGTGGCGACGTGTTGATGTGGCGCCAGTGGCATGTAGCGAGAGGAGTTCGTTCATGATTTGTTTGTGTCTACGGCCCATGGCGATTTGCTTGCGCACGTTTGGTGCCAGGGGGAGATTCCGTGCCCGGATAAATTGTTCAATGGCATCATAGGCGCGGAGGGAGACAAGTGCTGTCATTGCCGGGTCAGCCGTGGTGTTGGCGTCATGGATGCCGATGGTTGTGCCGATCTGGCGGACATAGTTGATGCGGGCGCCGAGAAGGATCATTTTCCAGAAGAAGGCGTTGTCTTCAGCAATGCTCAGTTCGGGGTCGAACAGAATGCCGTTTCGGAGGACCCACTCTCGTTTGACCATGGCGTTCTGAATCCATAAGCGGCAACAGGCGAGGTGCTTGAGGGGATTGCCTGCGTAAGGTTGCCGTGGAAGGCGTTCGTGGGGCAGGAAGAAAGGGGGCCCGATGACGTCGTAGATGATCTCAGCGTCAGGCACGGTGGCGGCGTGGGCCAGATGTCTGAGGTGATCGGGAAGGAATTCGTCGTCCGCATCAAGAAAGGCCACATAGGCGCCTGAGGCTTCGTTGATGGCCCTGTTTCTGGCGGCGCTACGTCCGGCATTGGTTTGCGTGATGACACGGACGGCGGGTTGATTGTGACGGAGGATGTCCGGGGTGCCGTCAGTGGAACCGTCGTCAATCACAATGATTTCCGTTGCGGGGTGCGTCTGGGCAAAAACGCTGTTGAGGCAACGTTGGATAAAAGCGGCGCCGTTGTAAACGGGGATAACGACGCTAATGCGTATTGTCCGGGGCTCCGGTTTGTTCAAAGCGGGTTGATTGCGGGAGGGAGGCATGTTATGTGTATCCGATGGATTCCAGTTCACACATCTTGTTCACCGTGATTACGCCAGCATTGAATTGCGGAGCACTTATTCAGCGCAACATTGATTCGGTGCGGCGTCAGGGGGTGCCAGTGGATCGTCTTGAGCACTGGGTGATTGATGGAGGTTCGACGGATGGAACGGTTGACCTTCTTAGGTCCACATCCGGGGTTCGATGGATTTCCGAACCTGACAACGGTCTATCCGATGCGGTCAATAAGGGGTTAATGCGGGCAAGGGGCGAGTGGATTGCCTGGTTAAACGCCGATGATGAGTTGTGTCCTGGAGCCCTCAGCACCGTTCTCGAGTGGGCGTCATCCCGCCCGGAAGTGGATATATTCTGCGGGGACCAAATCATTCTTGCGTATGATGGGACACAGGAACAGATTGTTAAGGGGCGGCCCTACACCTATGACGATTTGCTGGCCCGCGAACCGGGTATCAACCAGGCGTCAACGTTTCTACGTCGCCGGCTGGTGGAGCGGATTGGCGGATTGGATGTGACTATTCGCGATGCGATGGACTATGAGTGGTTGGTTCGAGCCACCCGCGTGGCTTCCTGTGTCTACATCCCCGAGGTGTTGAGCATTTATCATCGTCGCCGGGGTTCCATTATGGACAGCCACACGGGTGATTTTTTTCGGCGTTTCCGCACTGTCCGGCGGATCCATGGGCGCAAGCGGACTGAGCGGTTGGAGTGGCTATCGCTCTACTATATATGGACCGATCCTCTGCGCCGTATCCGGTGGGTCAGAAGAACCGTGCAATGGGTAAAGCGGGTGTTTGGGCGCGGGCCGTTGCATCCGTGTTGAGGGTTTCTCCGGTGCCAGCGGGTTCGTCCGGTTTCAAACGTTCCAGGATCAGGCTGAGGGCGATAAACATCCAGAGTGTCGGGTATCGGATTTCGGCGGCAAACATCAACATAAACAGCATCATCACGAAATAGGAGCACAGGAAGACGTGGCCTTCGAAGAAGGCCGCGTCGCCGTTCCGGTGCCGTTTGGCTTGTTTGATGTGTGTGCGGATTCTGGCGGCCATGATGAGAATGAAAATGACAGTGACGGGGATGCCTAGCGCCCGTGCCGATGAGACGTAACCATTGTGGGTCAGTCCGGTCGCCACGTCGCGTTCGATCTCCAGGTCGGGGTCGGAGTCAGTGATGTTTGACATCATTCGGAAATAGCCGCGAACCCCTCCGTATCCCATCCCAAACCAAGGATGGGTGCGGATATCTTCGGAGGCCCGGCGCCAGCGGGCGATGCGCCATTCGATGGTGCCGGTGGCTCCGATGTCTGTTGAAAGACTGGGGCTAAACGCGCTCATGACGCGAGTCCAGGGAGTAAGGGTTCTGCCCCAACCCTGTTTCACGATCACGTTGGCCAGCAGGATCAGGCCCAAAGAACAGGCTATTAGGGCAATGACGGCGGCGGGTTTCCGTTTCAGCATCCAGATGGTGCCTGTTATGACCAGTAGCGCGAGAGCCGAGCCTCGATTGCCGCCTGCAATGACGGACGCAATACCCAGAATCAGTAGTACGGCTTTTTGCGGTCGTGTTGTGGCGAAGAGACTTGGAAGGAGGCACCCCACAATCATGAATTGTCCCATGGTTGGCAAGAACAGGAACCGTCGCCAACCGCTGCTGAATTCACCTGTTGTGACCCCAATGGTTTTCAGTATTTGTGTCAGCGCCATGCTTGGGATGAACATGAAGATTAGGGCAATAACGGCAAAAAAGAAGGAGAAGGCAAGTATTGATCGGAACAGTTGCTTCACCGCAACCATCGATGTGATGAAGAACCCGAGAAGAAGGATGCACCAGAGTCCGATTAGATGATCCAGCCAACTGCGAAACCCTGTGACATCGTCGCCGACGCCTATGGCATAACCCGGGAGCACGGGGTCCATGCAGTAGCGTACGATCAGGCAGAGGTAGAAGATGGCAATCAAGGACAAAAAGCGTCCTGTTGTTCGTGTGCGAGGGTGGTGGGCGGCTGCTTTGACGCAGATGGTACATGTGCAGATGGCCAATGTCACGGCGAGAGGGGGTATATGGTGGATGGGGCCCAGTGAAATGCCAAAAGGAGCCAAGGCCCCAAAGGCGAGGTAGGCGGGGAATTTGGCTTGTACGACCAATACGACAAAGGCGATCACGCCAAGCAACAGCAAGAGCAGGGTCCAGTTTCCAATCAGGGCGGAGTTCAGCAATGGGACGGTGATCGTCAATCCCCCCGCAATGATAGCCCATTCTTTCCAGCGAATATTCATGACACAGGATGATTTCGATCAGGCGACGATTTAGAATAAGAGTTCACGTATTCCAGCGGCCGCAAAGAGGCGGCGTTCCATATTCTTCATCCATGGTCTGAAACCCTTGGATCTCATGTTGATTGTCTTTCCGGTGGAGCCTGCTACGGCTTGCAGAATCGGGGTTGGTTGCGGAAAAGTGCAGTCGCGAGACGCCTTGATTCTGGCATACAAAACGTATTCAGCCCATCGGACGTGTCGATCATCCATATCCAGATAGGCGTTCATCATGTGGCGGTGGTAGAAGTGTTTGGATGCAGCAAAAAGGCTTGTGATGGCCATTTGTTTCGGGAACAGCAGGTCGATTACCATGCCGTTGTTTCCCAGTTGCCTGCCCATCCTGGGTGCAATCTCGCCAATGTTCTTGAAGAGATAGCGCCCCGTAATTTTGATGAAAGTGTCTTCCTGCAGATGATGACTTACAAAGGCGTCGAGCATTTCGAATTCTTGATAACCTTTTCCGCGGATGGCTTCGCGAGATTTTGGGTATTGGATTGTTCGGAGGCCGGGAGTTGTCGTGAAGAATGAGTCCTCCAAAACAGGATAGTCCGAGTTTTCGAGGAAAACTACCTGTCCATGGTTTAAGTAGTGGCGGACTGCCCGCACATATTCATCCCGCCGTTGTTGAACGTTATTGTGGACGGATGGCGATGCATTAGGAACAAGGGTGCCGGTAAGGACGAACGACGTCATAGCATGATGCCTTTGTCGGCACGGTTGCAGATAACCCGGTTTAACCTGCCGACCCAGCGCACGATGCGCTTGTGGTAGTTTGCGTCAACGAATCTGAGAGGCATGCATCCATAGCCAAGTGCGGCGGCCAGGTAAGCCAAAATAACGCGCACGTTGAGTCCCTGTGAGTGTTTCCGGGCGATGCGGGCGAGTTCCAGGGTCCGGCGGGGAATGATCATGTCTGACTTCCTCTTGGCGTTACCGGTGACAATACAGTACCCGACAATGTGGTTGATGTTAAGAATGTCGCCCCTTTTTGCCAGTTCGATCCATAAATCCCAGTCGAATCCCCACTCGAGAGTTTTGTCTAATTGCAAGTCTGCGTATCGCTTAAACACGGTCCCGGTTTGAGGAATAAAGTCAAACACCGTGAGATCGCTTGCCTTCAAAGTGAGCCCGCGGTTGAGTTCTGTAATGGTGCCGGTGTCAGTTGTATTCAACACGGAGCCGTACACAAGTGAGAGATGGTCATTCCTTTCAAATTCGAGTACAGCGCGTTCGATGGTTTGCGGGTCGAGTGCGTCATCAGAATTGAGCCATGTCGCGTAGGTTCCTGTGGTGAGGCGGATTCCTTTGTTGATGGCATCTGCCGGACCTTCGTCCTTTTCCGTAAGGAAACGAAGGAACGGGGTGTTACGGGCATAGGCCTCGATGATGTCCATGGAATTGTCGGTTGAAGCCCCGTCGATGACAAACACTTCCAAATTCCTGTAGGTTTGGCTGAGGATGGAGTCCAGGCACCGCGGCAAAAATCGCCCATAGTTGTAGTTGGGCACGATGACGCTGACTTTGGGCGGCGTTTTCATACGGGTTTAGTCAGATGAAGCAAGATAACTGGCGAATCCGACGAGTCGACGGATGCGAGTCCCGGCAGAACGCCGTTGTTGCCGACGATGATACGTTCGAGTAGTTGCAGGCCCGGGAACAGGGCAATGGCATCTGTTGTGGTGAAGATTCTGTGGGCATTGAAAATTGTTTTGGTTTCCAGACCGACCGGCAACGACACATAAAGGTTTCCGCCGGGCAATAACACCCGGGATAACTCGCGTCCGGCCCGCACGGAACCCAAGGGGTCAAAGGGATCGCCGTAACGACCCAACCCGATGTGTTCAATGACGCAAAGTGAAGAGAGGCTTTCAATCGAGTTGTCGTCGAAAGGGAGGTTAATAATGGAACCGCGCTTATGTTTCAAGCCAGGCAGTTGAACATTGAGTGGTCGGATATCAACAGACACCGTAGACGTGATTCCCGCCAGACATCCAACCAGTAATGCCGTAGAACCGACATCTACGTGGAGATTGGGGCGGACTGATGCAATTTTGTGAAACGCCCAAGTGTCTTGATGGAAATAGACTCCGAGTGGTGTCGTGGCTGTGTTGTCGGTGATGCAAGGAAGAAGGTCTCGGTAGGCGAAGTTTTGACCACTAAGGCGGGAGTATGCGCGACGGTCCCTAAAGAATTGGATCAAGCGCGGCAGGCTCCAAAATGGATTGGGCGGGCAGAGCAACCTGATCAAGGAGCGAGTGGGTTCTTTCATTTGAGTTCAGCAACTTCCATTCGTCAAGCGGCGCCGGACATACGGTGCTTCATGTTCCCGAGTAGGCGTAACCCTCTGAAAGGGACGAACCAGTAGTTGGTGCATAGGCCCGCCAGCAGAGACGCGGTGGTAATGCCGAGTAGGCCAAATCGCTGGCCCAGTGCCAGGCATAGAGACACCGTGAGTAAGCCGGAGAGTAGCGTCGACCACACAAACGGATTATTGCCACGCGCCAGGACGAAGGAGCCCCAGGCGCCTGTGCTATTCATCAGACAGGAATCAATCGCCAGGATCAGCAAGGGGAGTCCATATAGATAGCGACCAGGCCCGACCCACCAGTCGGCGAGTGTTGGGCTTGCGGCATAGAACGCAATGTTGGCGGCGATGAACAGAACGGTTGTCAGTGTCAAAGTTTGTCGCATGCGGTGCGTCGCCTCGGCGAAGCGTCTGGCCCCTATTTCCTGGGTGAATAGCGGCAGTTGGGGCAGCATGAATTGCAGGCATACCAGATTCAGAACGGAAGCAATGCGTTGCGCAAGGTAGTAGGCAGGTACGGCGGCAGAGCCCAGTATAAATCCAACGAGGGGTACTTGTACGGACATCACCATAAATGCACTGAGGCTCAGGATTCCCAACGGGGCTGCGACCCGCAGGAATTTCACCAGATGGTTGCGGGAGATTGGCATGGGGCGCGTCAGGCGGAGGCTGGCGACTCGATGCACGCACCAGCGTGTCCCCAGATAGGATAGGACCGCCGTGGCGAGGACAGCGAGGGCCATGTGAATGAACCGTCCGCCACTCATCAGGACGGCGACGACGCCCAGGCCGCTTAACAACTGTTGGGTTCCCGTCAGCATGCGGGTGAGGTAGACCTTCGCCATGCCGTCCAGAAGTGCTTGGTGGGGTTTCGCTTGTATGATCAGCAGGGTTGACAATCCCAGTACATACCAGGAGACGGCGGTTTCGGTGGTGCGATGTTCAAGGATCCTGCCTGCCGGGATCACGGCGTGATACAGAACGGCCATCACGGTGAGACCGATGCCGCAGATCCATCGGAAAATCCGGCGCGTAAGCGTATAGACATCGCTTATGCCGTCCCATCCGGGGCGGATATCCAGAAAATCTGTATTGGCGTCGGTTGTCGGGTTACGGGCGGTTATGGAGAAGGCGATCTGCCGGGACAAGACCAGTGTAAATCCGAAGTCCGTCAGTTGCAGAATTCCCAATATTGACTGGAAGAAAAACCAAAGTCCGGCCTCGCCAGGCGGAAGCAGGCGAATGACAAGCGGAACGGCCACGACGGCGGCGATTAGTCCGCAGACCTGCTGGTACCATCCGGCCAGGGTGCCCGCCCGGGCGGGATGTCGGTCAATCCAATTGAGTACGTCGGTGATCACGGGTTTGCAGGTGACTGCGGGGAGTTATAACCCCTTTGCTTGAACGACCCCGCCTTGCAGTTCCAACCAGGGGAGCAAATCCGATGGCAACTGCGGTTTCTCAATCCGCGCCGCAAACAGGTTCCCCTGCTTTGGAAACAATCGCACAAACAACTTGTACCCCGGCATCAGGATCCGGACGAGGGCATGCTTGATGCCTTTGCCTCCGATGAATTCCGATCCGGGTTGGTCATACCCATAGGCAAACGTCAACCGATGACGGGCAATGGGCGAAAACGATTGGATGGTTTTTTCGATTTCCCGTTCGGTGAACCGGTAAACGTAATTCGGGATTGTCGAGTTATTGACGCCTCCGCCCGCCCCTTTATTGCCGCAAACCACAGTATTCTCATAGGTTTGGGCCAATCCGAGGCGCATCATGATTCGGGTCACCTGATTGTCGAACGGTTCAACCATAATCACGGCTTTCCGTGCCACGCGGTACATTTCCAGAAGTCCCCGGTGCGGCGAGTGGCAATGGTGCAAACCCGCGTGCACCACCACATAGTCATACTCGCCGTCGCCAAAACCCAGGGATTCGACATTCTGCCGACTCCATGTGTAGGGGTGGAAATCCCTGTGATCGGAAGGGGGATCCAGATTGGATAAGGCAACGCGGGAGAACCCCAGGGCATGGAATACATCCCGGTCATTCGGTCCTCCCGCCACAACCAAGACGGAGGACTGTCTATCCGGGATCCATTCGGACAACGTCTTGCTGTAGAACATCAATCGTGCATTCATGATTCTACTTATGGTGAAACATCGGCACACTCCGTGCCCGTGGGTTATGCAGTACACAACCCAGACACCCATCTGTCGAAAAGGTCAATATAGACTGCGCCAGTGGTGGAAATCAACGAGTTACAGGGATTCGCTAACCGTAGGTTTACCGGCTTTGCGGTCCTGGTATTGCTGTTCGATCCAGGCGTAGGTCTTGGCCAGGCCCTGTTTGAGCGGGGTGCCCGGTTCCCAGCCGAGCATCTTGCGGATGAAGGTGTTGTCGCTGTTGCGGCCGGCAACGCCTTTGGGCGCGGTGAGGTCATAACTGCGCTTCAACTTCACCCCGCCGATCTCCTCGGCGTAGTCCACCAGTTGATTGATCGAAACCAGTTCGTTGGATCCCAGGTTGATCGGCGTCGCAATGAGGGCGTCCGAGTGCATGATCATGTCGATCCCCTTGATGCAGTCATCAATGTACATGAAACTGCGGGTCTGCTGGCCGTCGCCCCAGATGGAGATGGATGGATTGTTGGTGTCCTTGGCCTCGATCACCTTGCGGCAGATGGCGGCGGGGGCCTTCTCGCGGCCCCCATCCCAGGTGCCGAACGGACCGTAGACATTGTGAAAGCGGGCGATGGCGGTTTTCATGCCACGCTCGGCCCAGTATTCCTGGCAGAACATCTCCGACACAAGTTTTTCCCAGCCGTAGCCGCGTTCGGCCATCGCGGGATAGGCGTCAGCCTCTTTCAGCGCCACGACGTCGTGGTGTTCCTGAAGCGTGGCGTTGTAGACGCAGGCGGAGGAGGAGAAGAAGTAACGCTGGGCTCCCGCGCGCTGGGCCGCCTCGATCATGTGGGTGTTGATCAGGATGCTGCGCAGGCATTCGATGCGAAAACGTTCAATGAATCCCATGCCGCCCATATTGGCCGCCAGGTTGTACACTTCCGCGGCGCCTTTACAGATGCTCTCGCAGTTGGTCGGATCACTCAGATCCAGGCACAGGGACTCCACGCCGGGGATCTGCTGATACCAGTTGCCCAAAGGCTTCTTATCCACCGCGCGGATCCGGGTGAACCCCAGATTGTGGAAGTGCCGGGTCAGTGCCCCGGCGATAAATCCCCCGGCGCCGGCGATGACAATCAGGTCGTTCTTGTTCAGTCCAGAGGTTGCGGCTGTCTTGGGCTCTTGTTGCATGTCGACTCCTGTCCGCGATGCCGATCGTCAAGTTTGGCGGCACCGTGGCAAGTCTCATATCCTTTCCTCGTAAAACATTCAAGAAACGGATTGTTAGAAACGGATTGTTCACGTCGGGAAGGAGTGATAACGTCTCCCTCCTTTGCGTTGATCTGCAGGACCAGGAGGGATGACATGGAAATCATGGTTGTTGATTGTTCAGGGTGCAAGGCGCGTTTGAAAATCAAGGTCCCGCCGGGACGGGTTCTGGGGGAGATCAAGTGTCCCAAATGCGGCGTCAAGAATGCGCCTCCGAAAGGTGGCGCTGCCGCTCAGGAATCCAAGGCGCCGGCGACTTCCGTGCAAACTCCTGCAGGGAGCCCACCCCCCGTGCCAGCCGCGACGCCAGCCGCGACGCCTGTTACGCCGCCAGCCGCACCGCCACCGGTCCAGAAGGCGGCCACACCCCCACCTCCGCTGCCGGCGTCTGACGGTGCGGATGAAGCGGGGACTGTGTCGGTCACGTGCGATGCCTGTCAGTGGCAGACCAGGGTGCCGCAGGCGTTCATGGGCAAGAAGATCCGCTGCCGT
>JBIJCW010000238.1:0-3133 GCA_044344495.1 Kiritimatiellia bacterium
TGTTCGGCGGTTATTCTGGTGGGTTCGGGCGTAGTGGCCTCGGCGCCAGCCGCGCCGGTTCCTCCTGCGCCAGCTACACTCTCCAAGTCCGCACCGGTCAGGACAGCAGGCCCCCTGTCGCCAGTTCCTCCAGTTCCAGCTACACTATCCAAGTCCGCACCGGTCAGGACAGCAGGCCCCCTGTCGCCAGTTCCTCCAGCTCCAGCTACACTCTCCAAGTCCGCACCGGTCAGGACAGATAGCGCCCTGTTGCCGGCGCCGGGTGAGCCGATTCAAGCGGTCCCGTCCCCGGCCCACGACGCCAAACCTGTCGCCTTGTCGGCACCTTCCTCCGCCACCCAGGCGCTCAAGGTGGAGTTGGAGAATGTCAAGGCGCGGATGCAGGCGTTGGAGGAGCAGGCGAAAGAGGCGGATCGGCGCGCGCAGCATGCCGAGCAACGGATGCAGGAATCAGACAGGGCGTTTCGCGATCTGGCGGGGAAACATGCGTTGGAGTTGATGGCATCGCATCGCAAGACGGAAGAACAGGAGCGGGAACTGGAGGACTACCGGACGTTTGCCTTCAAAATCGCCACTGATTACGAAGAGGAGATTGCGAAGGCTGAAAAACGGATCGCCGTTCTGCGGGACCGGTTGACCCGGTTTACCTCCTGACGGTCATCAGGTTCCTCTTTATGCGTACACTACTGATTACGCCGCCGATGGTGCAGATCAATGCACCGTACCCGGCCACGGCGTATCTTGCCGGGGTTTTGCGCGAACAGGGGTGCGCGGCCAGTCAGGCGGATGCGTCGTTGATGCTGGCCTTGCGTTTGTTTTCCGCGGCTGGCGTCCGGAAAATCGGGAAGGCCCTCCGACCCAAGGCGCGGGGTATGTCCGTCGGGCATTTTCGCGCCCATGTGCGGGACTATGCTGAGACGGTGGATGGCGTCATCCGGTTTTTGCAGGGGCGGGACCCGTCCCTAGCCCACCGCATTGTGACGCGGCGGTACCTGCCCGAAGGCCCCCGCTTCGATGTCCTGGACGAGTCTGTTGATCATCACGCCCCGTTGTCCACGCACGATCTGGGAGTGCATCTGGCCAGTCTGTACCTGGATGACATCAGTGATGCGATTCGAGACGGCGTTGACTCGCGGTTTGAGTTGGCCAGGTATGGAGAGAAGCTGGCTGCCAGTGCGGCGAGTTTCGATGGCATTGCAGCCGCCTTGCGGAGGAAGCCGACACTGATCGATGGCATGATCGACGAGATTGCCGAAGAACTGGTCCTGTCCCATAGGCCAGAACTGGTGGGGCTGACGGTGCCGTTCCCGGGCAATGTCTACGGGGCATTCCGGATGGCGCGCCGTATCAAGAGACTCTCGCCCGACACCACGGTCGTCATGGGTGGCGGTTACGTGAGCACGGAACTGCGCGATCTGTCGGATCCCCAGGTTTTCGACGCCGTCGACTTCATGGTTCCCGATCAGGGAGAGTCCACCCTATTAGGGTTGATCCGGCATTTGGAGGATCGGAAACTGCCGTTGCTGCAGTTGATCAATGCCGACGGGGTACAGGCGCCGGATCTACTGGTCCACACCTTCTACCGCCGCGAGGGCCGGGTGGTGCAACCGGTGCCGGGCAGGCCGCATCCGGGGGGTAATGGTGGCGGGGCAACGCCCGATTTTACGGGACTCCCGCTGGCGGACTATGTGTCCATGGTGGAGATGCCCAATCCCATGCATCGCATCTGGTCCTGCGGACGCTGGAACAAGTTGGTGCTGGCCCACGGTTGCTACTGGCATCGATGCGGGTTTTGCGACACCTCCCTCGATTACATCGGTCGTTATTTGCCGACCCCCGTGGATGTCTTGGTTCGGCAGATTGAAGATGTTATCCGGCAGACCGGGCAGACGGGTTTTCATTTTGTGGATGAGGCCATGCCGCCGGCGTTGCTGAGGCGGTTAGCGGAAGCACTGATCGAGCGGCGGATCCAGATCACCTGGTGGGGAAACATCCGGTTTGACAAGGGGTTCACCCCTGAACTGGCGGAATTACTGGCGCGATCCGGGTGTGTGGCGGTGACCGGCGGGTTGGAGGCGGCCACCGACCGGTTGCTGACCCTGATGGACAAGGGATTCACACTGGGGCAGGCGGCGCGAGTGATGCGGGCGTTCGCCGAGGCCGGAGTCCTGGTCCATGCCTATCTCATGTATGGGTTCCCGTCCCAGACGGCGCAGGATACGGTGGACGCGCTGGAATTTGTCAGGCAGCTTTTCGAGGCCGGGTATCTTCATTCGGCCCACTGGCATCGGTTTGCCCTCACGGTCCACAGTCCCATTTACAGGACTCCGGAGCGTTATGGGATTCGCCTGTTGCCAATGCCGGAGGCGACGTTCGCGCGGAATGAGGCGTTATTCGAGGATTCGGTGATTTGCGGCCATGAGGCGCTTGGACGGGGGCTGCGCAAGGCGCTCTATAACTACATGCATGGGGTTGGGTCGGGTTTTGAATTGCAGTCCTGGTTTCGCGATCCGGTGCCTCCGCCAACGATGCCCACCGATTTTGTGGCGGGGGAAACGGGTGTCATGGAGTGTAAGGAGGAAAACAATGCGTAAGAAGATCCTGATGAGTGTTGTTGTGTTGGCGGCGATGACGATGGTTCAGGGGTGTGCTGTCTTTTACACGACAGACATGACCGATGCCAATGGGTCCAAAGATCGTGAATTTGGGCTTTTTGGGGGATGTTTGCCCTTGTGGCATTACAGAAACGTACGTTCCGCAGCGCCGATTGTGCCGATGCAGTCTGGTGGCGGAGTGCAGCAGGTGCATTAGACAAGCCGACGAAGTTGATGGCCGGGGTGCGCAATATTCGTGGCGTTTATCAATCGATTGGATCATGCTGATGGTGTCGTCCCGATGGGTCGTTGTTCCGGGCGAGTGTCCGGACCGACCGGCGGGATAATCCATTATCGGAGTCAGGCATATGGTCAAAGGAATTGCGCATATTTGTATCAGTTCTGTTGATTTGGCGGCGACGGAACGGTTCTATTGTTCCGGCCTTGGCATGACCAAGGTGTTTGATTTCATCCGCAAAGGTGAGGTGATTGGCTTCTATCTGAGGGCGGGAGGCAATGCCTTCGTGGAAGTTTTCCAG
>JBIJCW010000016.1:0-21920 GCA_044344495.1 Kiritimatiellia bacterium
CACTGGCAGTCGCCTCAGGACTGTGGCTGTTCGGTTCGTCCCCGACCGATGTCGCCCAACACCTTTGGACACTTAACCAGTTGCCCTGGGATCCCGCCGGGATGGCTACGCTTACCGGTCAGGTGCTGGCCCGGCACCCGATCCTCGCCGCCGGGCTCGTTCTGTTTCTGGTTCAGAGGGCAGGGGCACGTGACGCCTTCTGGTGGTATGCCGTCTTTGCGCTAGCCGGCATCGTGTTGGCAGGCAAGATCGGCGCCGATGAAAACTATTTTCTGGAGCTAATCGCGGTGGCCTGTGTGGGCGCCCTGAGATTCGCCGGCATGCGCCAGGGCGCTTCGCCCGGGGCCCCGGCAGGCGTGGGCGCGACGGCCCACGGGGCAGACTCACCAGCGGATACATGGCGCGAGCGGAGACCCGGCCCGATGATCTCCCTACTGGTCGCCATCCAGATCCTGATGTATCTGCCCGTTGATCCGGCGCCGGTATTTACGCGCACCTACGAGCAGGAACTGGCGGGGAGTTCGACCCGCTTCACGCCGTCGGCGTCAGAGGCGGAAGCGGGCGCCCTGGTGGTGGCCGAACTGCGGCAGGAGGGATCCGTTTTGAGTCAGAGCCCCGGGCTGATGATAGCCGCCGGCCGGCCGGTCTTGTGGGATGCCTACCAATTCACGCAACAGGCAAAAGCCGGCCGCTGGGACGACGCGCCGCTGGCGAGCCGCGTGGAAGCGGGCGCGTTTGAGCTGATCCTGATGCAGTCTGATCCTGCCGCCGCCACCGACTATTTTCCGGCCCGCGTCCTGGCCGCCGTCGAGGCCCGTTATACCCTGCATCGCGACCTTGGCCCGTGGCGGCTGCTGAAGCCGAAGCTTCAACAGGTAGATCCTTAGAGATCCTTAGGGGAGATCCTTAGGGACACACAAATGAGATCCTTAGGGACACAAGATCCTTAGGGACACACAAATAGTGTTAGTAGCATCCCACAGAAATCCTAATCGTAATCTTAATCGTAATCTCCTGCCCCAGAGAGGATTATGATGAAGATTACGATTAAGATTACGAAGGAAAGTTCAACAATCCCAATCTCGCAAACAATTCCAAAACATCAGCAAATACGGTGATTTTTAAGCATGAAACGTCGCCTATGGGATGACAGTAAAATAGTGTCCACCCCTTTAGACCGCCATCAAGACAAGGCTCCGCCCTTGGCGCATCACCTTTACAGGAAAAACCCGATTGCACCCACCTCCGCGGCGTCTATGCCGGGGCTGGTCGTCCTATCACCGACAGGCGCAATGCGCGCGCCGTCACCAAATCCCCCCACTCCCCGCCCACCATCGTCCGCGCCCCATCCTCTCGCTTCTCCCCAAAATGAGGCCGATGCCGTCTGAACGCCTCATCCACAAACGCTCGCCCGCCCAGAATCGCACCGTCCGTGAAATACCTCACCCGGCACCGCAACACCTCATTCAACGGCAACTTCCCCTTCCCCGTCATCACCTCTTCCACCGCCTCTGCCGTGAACCCACGCTTGATCGCACGCCCTGCCTCGCTCACCCCGCGGGCCTCTCCGGTCACATACAGTAACTGACGGTACCGCCCTGACAGCTCATTCCACTCCCCCTCTTCCCCTAACGCCCGCTTCAGCCCTTCCCGCGCCTGCTTCCCTCCGCCCACCGCCTCTCCATACCCGCAGTACCGGTAATCCTTGGGATCCGTTACCATCCCCGCCCTCACCGCATTCAGGTCAATATACGCCGCCGTCGCACTCAATGCCCCAACTGCCCCCTCGATCAGCACACTCTTGAACCGCTCCTCCCACAACGTCCCCTTCCGGTTATTCCGCCGGTTATACGAGATGCTTGCACGCTGTTTCAGCGTCTTCACAAACTCCGACAAACTGTACATCCGGCAGGTATAGTCCGCCTTCACCGCCTCCGCCGCTTCATGCTGGCCATCCGCCCGCAACTTACCCAAGTGTTCTGTCAGCACATCCACCCTGCCATCGCCATACAGACACTTCAGTCGCCGGATGAACTCCCCGTTGCCAACCGCCTGTCGTTCCGGCACATACACCAGGATATGCCAGTGGTTCGTCATCAGGGCATACGTCAGGATCTGGACTCCCGAGAACTCCTCCACGGCCCGCATCAACTTACGGAACCGTTCCTTCTCGTCCGGAGTAAACACCATCCGCCGGTCCACCACCCGCGAGATCACATGGTAATACGCCGCCCCATCCTCAACAATCCTAGCCGTCCTCATCACACACCTCCTCCAGAGTCGTGACCTCATCACCACCCCATCGCCCACTCCTTATGGCGCCATACTACTTACTTAGCCTATTATCTGTCTATACCTTTCTGTACTAATTGCCTGTCCCTAGCCACCCCAACCTGCAACACCGTTCACCTCCCTAGCCACCCCCTTTCCGGCATACGCGGAAAACCCGCGCCGCTGAAAGTGGTCGTTGGCGCAGAAATGCGACTTGCATAAGATGCCTGATCTATGCATACATATATGCATGAGAACAACGCTTAACATAGACGATCAGACGCTCCGAAAGGCCGCAGCCATCACGGGCATCAAGGAAAAGACATCCCTGGTCCAAAAAGGCCTTCAAGCGCTTATTACATTGGAAAGCGCAAGGCGCTTAGCGAGTCTCGGCGGTACTGAAAAGACATTGCGTCCGATTCCGAGGAGGAGAGTAGCGTGATACACACCGTGTTCGTTGACACGTCGGTGTGGGTTGATCACCTCAGGCGCGGGGAGCCCTTGCTCCAGGACTTTCTTTCAGCAGGCGAGGTCGCGACCCATCCATTTGTCATTGGTGAGCTGGCTTGTGGAAACCTGTCAAAGAGAGGCGAGGTCCTGGCGCTGCTTTCTGAATTGCCCTTGGTCACCATGGCTACCAACGAAGAAGTGCTGCATCTGATTGATCGACACAAGTTAAACGGTAAGGGGTTGGGCTGGATTGACATGAACTTACTAGCGTCTGCACTGATCAGTCGCATTCCCCTGTGGACGCGAGATCGCAGGTTGGCTGCGGAAGCGAAGACGCTTGGGATCACCGAGCACAAATAGCCGCCAACCAGCCAATCCATGCGACGTTTTACAGCGCGCATGATTCGCGACGGTGGCCCATGAAATGAAAAAGACTCTTACACCTTGGTACGCAGCCGCAAACGGGCACTGCGCCATGTTTGTATCACCTGGATTTTGCACCGACTTGGTGCAAAATCCACTTTACGACAGCAGTCTGGGCGTCTGCAGTCGCAAAGACGTGACGTTTTGTGGATAACCAAACAGGTTATTCACAAAACGAACGTGGTTGCCCCCGTTTACGCCCGTGGGAACGGGCGTATCACGGCCCTTCGGGTGAATTTTGCGCTAACCCGCGCAAAATTCAGGTATCAAGAAATTAGATTGGATCCTTTTCCATCATGCTCATAGCAGGGAGTTTCCATTTTGCCAAATAGCTTACAGGTGATGCGCAAAGAGATTTGCAGGAGCGCACCCCCCTGTGCTAGCGTGAGCCCCTCCAACGGAGACCGCTCGTGAACAATGTAAAACGCGCCAGGGAAATCATCGACCTCGAGATCGAAGGCCTACGTAAAGTCCGGGATACCATCGACTCGGGATTCAGCCAGGCGGTTGATCTCATCATCGCCACCACCCGTTCCGGCGGCAAGGTGGTGGTCACCGGCGTCGGCAAGAACCTCCATATCGGCGAAAAAATATCCGCCACCCTGGCCAGCACCGGCACCACCAGCGTCATGCTGAACCCCACCCAGGCCATGCATGGCGATCTGGGCATCGTCTCCACCGGCGACATCCTGCTGGCTCTCAGTTACAGCGGGGAGTCGGAGGAACTTCTGGGATTGATCCCCATGGTCAGACGCTTCGGCGTCAAGGTCATCGCCATGACCGGCGTCCTTACCAGCGCCCTCGCCAAACTTAGCGACGTCATCATCCCCGTCACCGTGGACCGGGAGGCCTGCCCGTTCAACATGGCGCCCACCACCAGCACCACCGCCACCCTCGCCGTGGGCGATGCCCTCGCCATGGTCCTCCTCGAGTCCCGTGGCTTCAAGGTGGAGGATTACGCCAAACTCCATCCCGGCGGCGCCATCGGCCGCGCCCTGCTCCTCAAGGTCGCCGACATCATGCGCAAGGACGACCGCGTCGCCGCCGTTCCCTCCGGTTCCAAGGTCAAGGACGCCATCTTCGCCATGACCCGCGCCCGCACCGGCTCCGCCGGCATCGTGGATGCCCACCGCCATGTCCTCGGCATCTTCACCGACGGCGACCTCCGCCGCCGTCTCCCCGACCAGCCCGGCCTGATCGACGCCACCGTGGATACCGTCATGACCCGCAACCCCATCACCGTCCCGCAGGACTGCCTCGCCATGGATGTGCTCCGGATCTTCGAAAAACACAATATCGACGATCTACTCGTGGTCGATGCCGACAACCGTCTGGTCGGCGCCGTGGATATCCAGGATCTACCAAAACTGAAGATCATGTGATGGACCTCCCCATGCCGTCTATGCACCGTTGGTTCCTTCCGATTTTGCTGTTTTGGCTGTTGTTGACGACCAGCCCCAGTGGTGCCGTGACCCCGTCTACACCCACCACTCCTCCAGTCGCCCCGCCCGCCGCCTCTGCCGCCATGTCATGGTCCCAAGCCGTCATCCTCGGCCTTGTGGAAGGACTGACCGAGTATCTGCCGGTGAGTTCCACGGGCCACCTGATCCTGACCCAGCGGTTGATGGGCATCGGCCAGTCCGCAGACACCGTCGAAGCAGCCGACGCCTATGCCATCTGCATCCAGGCGGGTGCCATCCTGGCCGTGGCCGGCCTCTACTTCCGGCGTCTTCGCCAGGTCGTCACCGGATGCCTCGGCGGTGACTGCGATGGCCGGACACTGGGCATCAACCTTATCGTTGCCTTCCTGCCGGCCGTGGTCATCGGCCTGACCATGGAACCATGGATCAAACGCTATCTCTTCGGCGGCCAAGTCTGGGGACTGTGGCCCATCATCGCCGCCTGGTTCGTCGGAGGGGTCGCCATTCTAATCATGAGTAGCCGGATCCACGCCCACCAGAACCACCCCCGCCCCCCCCTCGAATCCATGACGTGGAAAATGGCCATGATCATCGGGTTGGTGCAATGCCTCGCCATGTGGCCGGGCGTCAGCCGGAGTCTGGCCACCATTCTTGGCGGCCTGTGGGTGGGGCTGAGTCTTCCGGCTGCCGTGGAGTTCAGTTTCCTCCTCGGCTTGATCACCCTGGGAGCCTCCACCGCCTACGATGCCCTCAAGTCCGGACCATTGATCATCGCGCAGTACGGTTGGCTCACACCCCTGATCGGCCTTGTCACGGCGCTGATTTCCGCCGCCTTCGCCATCCAGTGGATGGTCCGCTACCTCCAGCGGCACCCCCTGGCGATCTTCGGCTACTACCGCATCCTGCTGGCCCTGGCCGGCATGGCACTGACCCTCCGTTGAGTGCATCGCAGGCTTGACCGCCCAGTCCTTTATGCATACCGTGTGCGCCGGTTATTCATATGTTGATCGCCATACTCAAAGGATTTTCCTGGTTCATCAGCGCCTTGCCCCTGAACGCGGCCTTGTCCGTCGGCCGGGGCCTGGGCTGGATTTATGGCTCGCTGATCCGCTACCACCGTCAGGACGCCATCACCGCCCTGCGCCGCTCTCTTCCCGAAAAAACAGAATCGGAACGCCGCCGCATCCTGAAAACCATGTACCGCAACCTCGGCATGAATATCGTCGAGGAATTCCGGATGCAGCACATATCGGAGGAAGATCTGAAACGCTGCATCACCTGGGAAGGCGACCAGCATGCGCGGGACGTGCTCACCGCCGGCAAGGGTGTCATCGTCCTCTCGGCCCACCTGGGCAACTGGGACATCCTATGCACCATGGCCCCAAAATTCAATTTTCCGGCCACTATCATCACCAAGAAAATCAAGAACAAGGCCCTGAACCAGTTCTGGATGGAGGCCCGCAGCCGGTTCGGACTGAAATTTGTGCCGGCGCACAACTCCTACCGCCAATGCCTTGCCGCCCTGCGGAAGAATGAAATTGTCGGATTCATCCTGGACCAGAACATGATCAGGACCGAGGGTATCTTCGTCGATTTCTTCGGCAAGCTGGCCTGTACCTCGCCCGGTCTTGCCTACATGTCGGCCCAGTCCGGCGCCGCTGTCGTCCCCACCTTTATCACCCGCGGGAAAAACGGAACCCACACCGTGAGAATGTTCCCCGCCATTCCTCCGCCGCCCGACCGGAAACCGGAGACAATCAGCGACTACACCCGGCGCTATACCAAAATCATCGAAGAGGCCGTGCGGGAACATCCCGACCAATGGATCTGGATCCACCGCCGCTGGCGCACCCAACCCCTGTAGCCCCCAGCGGATGACAAGCCCGGATCACGGGAACCTAAGCAAACTGCCTTCCGCTTCCCGCCCTTTCAGTGCCCGCCCCTGTTCAACAAGAACGGTTTTCTCCAATTGACCCAACTTCGCCTTCAGGGTCGCCTTTGCCTGCGCCAGTTCCTTCTTTACCTGATCCATTTCGATCTTAAGAATCACAGTCCAGCAAAGGAAGAAGAAGCACACCACACACAAAGCAGGAACCATCATACATGCCTCCCAATCTGCGGCTTGATACTAAACCCCCGCCCATTGCAATAACAAGCGCGGAAAAGAGCACCCTCTTCAATCCGCATAGAACGGATACCGTTCCCGGGGCACCCCCGGCATGCGCCGCTTCCAACGCTTGTATGTCCACAGCCACTGTGCCGGATCCCGCCGGATCTCCTCCTCCAGCATCACGCCAATTTGCGCCGTGACCTCGACCGGATCCCGCCCCTTCAATGCCTCCGGCCGGAATACATTCCGCACATAACAACGATACCGGCCGCCTCCCTGATGACAGCAATACGCCATCACCAGCGGAACCTCCATCCGGATCGCCAGCCCGGTGGCCGCCCCCGAAATCGGAACCGGCACCCCGAAGAACGGCACAAACAATCCGCCATCCTCAACCCGCGTGTCCTGATCCAGCAACAATGCCACGGTTCCCTTGTCACGCAAAACCCGGACCAGCGCCTTCAACGCCCCCGCCCGCGGCACAATCCTCTGCCCCGAAGCCTCCCGTAACCGGTTGATCCGCCGGTCAATCATCAGATTCTTCACCGGCTTGGCCACACTGACCAACGCCGCTCCATACGACATCGCCGTATGCCCGAAAACTTCCCAGTTGCCCAGATGCGCCGTCACCGCCACCAGCGGCCCCCCGCTCAGCCAGGGAATACTGGCCTCATCCACTTCAACATATCGACGGATACGTTCGCCCGAATGACGCGAGAACCAGAAGTAATCCAACATCGTCAGGGCGAAATTCCGGAAAACATTGCGGACAATGTCGCGTTTCGCCTGTGGCGTCAGTCCTCCGCCATATGCCAGATCCAGATTGGCCAGGGCAATACGGCGATCCCGCCGGTCAACATGGTACGCCAGCGCGCCCATGCCTTTCGCCAAAGCCACCACCCAGGACCGCGGCAACCGGGGAATACCGAACAGCGCCAGGGTAAACAAGACGTCCTCAATCCGGAACCGGATCCGCCGTCTCAGCGTGATTGGCCGCTCTGCGCTGGTTTCCATCATTCACCGTTCGATCGAACAAAAAGGGCTCGAAACATCACTGTTCCGAGCCCTTCATCAGGCATCGCCCCGCATCACTTCGCCGGCGCTGTTGCCGGCGGCAATTCCACCGCCTTGATCGGGACCACCGGAGCCGGAGGCATCCCCGACTTGCGGATGTAAACCTCGACACGGCGATTGACCGGATTCCCCTTAATCTTGTCGTTCATGGCCTTCGGCCGGTCGAACCCGTAACCCACGGCCTTCATCAGTGAACGATCGATCGCGCCTTTGGTCGCCAGATAGTCCAGACAGGCTTTGGCGCGCCGCTCGGACAACGCCATATTGTAGTCCCGCTTGGAATCCTTCAGCTTGTCGGCGTGGCCTTCAATACGAGCCGTGGCCCCTGGATCACGCTGCATCACCTTGGCAACCACATCCAAGTCCTTGAAATATTCCGGCTTGATCACCGACTTGTCGTAGTCAAACTGGATGTTCAACTCAAACAACTGCAGATCATCAGCGCCATGGCCGGCCCGGGGATCCGTCCCGTCCTCCATAACCTCATGCCCATCCGCCACGCCACCATTGTCGGTGTCGCGGTTCTTCGGATCCGTCGTATAGTGGAACACCTCGGCACCATCCTTGAGACCATCATAGTCCGTGTCCGGATTCAGGGGATCCGTCATGTAGGTCCGGACCTCATCGAAATCACCCAACCCGTCCCGATCGGTGTCCGGATGATAGGGATCTGTCTTGATCCTCAGCTCCTCCTCGTCCGTCAAACCATCCGCATCACTGTCCTTCGGCCCGCCGGAAACTGTGAAGGCAGGCGCGACATTGGCGCCAAACACATAGCGAACGCCGACATCCAGGATCGAATTGACCGTCCCCTTCTCGCTGATGCCAGCCATCGACCCCCGGAAATCGGCCCGCAGCGACCAGACGTCGTTGATGTTGTAAATCACCCCGCCGCCCCCGCGCAACCCGATATCAGCATCATCATTCTGGTCGAACGAGTCGCCGAACTTGATCGCCGCCGCTCCCAGCGTCAGGTAGGGATCGACGCGCTTCCACGGGGTGAAATGAAAGAGAGCGTCACCCGTCAGTCCAATGGCCCAGGTCGAATCCACACCCGCCTCATCCTGCAACCGGTTGATTCTCGCCCCTGCCCCCTGCCCCTTCTCGTTTTCATAGTCAATGTAGTGCGACCCCTTCAAATCCGGACAGAGCAATATACCCGCTTCAAACGTCCACCAGCGGGAATAGTCGTATCCCAGCCGGGCCGTCGAGACAAAACCGTCATCCGCGGGGAAATCACCTTCAAAATCCATCCGGCCGGCCGAAAACGTAATGTTCACCGGATGCTCATTCCCGGTTTCCCCGACACAAACCGCCGCCCCCTTGCCCCACAACCCGATGGCCACCATGGCGTAAACAACACCCTTAACAATACTGCTCTTTCTCATTCGCTTATCCTTCCTGTTCAGATCCAATGACCGGGATGGTCGAAATCTGTATGTCTATTACCACACCCCCCTCCCCCACAAAAGAAAAAAAGGTTTCATCTTCTATTTGACATGGATGGGCCCGATCCATATTTTATGCCGCTGCCTTGAATGGCAAAGGGTTAAGGAAGGATTGGATCGTTATGGCGGATTATTCAGCTTCGGACTTTCGCAAGGGACTCAAGGTCGAACAGGACGGAATCCCGTATGTGATCTCGGAATTCAACTTCGTCAAACCAGGCAAAGGCGCTGCCATCTACACATGCCGCCTGAAGAGCCTGCTCGACGGCAACACCTACGTCAGAAACTTCCGCTCGAACGACACCCTCAAGCGCCCTGATCTCGACGAGAAGACCATGCGCTACTCCCACAACGAGGGCGATGATTACATCTTCATGGACGAGAACTTCGAGCAGTTCACCATTGCCGGCTCCGTGCTGGGCGATAACCGCTTCTTCCTCTTCGAGGATTGCGAAGTCTCCATCCTCTACTTCAATGGCCGCCCCGTCGATGTCACCCTGCCGACATTCATCGAGAAGGAGATCCTCGAGACCGAGCCCGGCGCCCGCGGCAATACCGCCACCAATGTGCTCAAGGCCGCCAAGATCAACGGCGGGTTCGAAATCCATGTCCCCCTCTTCATCAACCAGGGCGACATCGTGAAGATCGATACCCGCACCGGCGAATACAGCGACCGCGTCTCGAAGCGCTGACCCGGCGCGTCATGACCTCCCCTTACCATGAGCAGGCCCGGCTTCACACCCTGAAGCCTGCTCTTGAGTTTCGCAGCCGCCTCCTCGCCGCCACCCGCTCCTGGTTCCTCACGGAACAGTTCATCGAAGTTGAAACCCCTGTCCGCCTCCCGGCTCCCGCACTGGAACTGCACATCGACGCCGAGCCATCCGGCACCGCCTTCCTTCGTACCTCGCCCGAACTGCACATGAAACGCCTGCTGGCCGCCGGCTACGAGCGCATCTTCCAGATCGGCCCCTGTTTCCGGCAAGGCGAACGCGGCGCCCTGCATCATCCGGAATACACCATGCTGGAATGGTACCGCGCCAACGCCGACTACCTCGCCATCCTCCACGACACGGAATCCCTCCTGTCCTCCATCAACCATCAACCATCAACCATCACCTTGCCCCCGCCCCCATGGCCAAGATTCACAATCTCCGAACTCTTCACAAGGCACGCCGGCTGGAATCCGGTGGAGTCGTATGATGCGGAGCGGTTTGAACAGGATCTCGTCACCAAGGTGGAACCGGCCCTACCCCGCGACACGCCGGTCTTCGTCATGGACTACCCCGCCCCCGCCGCCGCCCTGTCACGCCACAAACCGGGCGATGAAAAGGTTGCCGAACGCTGGGAGCTGTACATCAACGGCGTCGAGATTGCCAACGCCTTCAGCGAGTTGACCGACCCCGCGGAGCAACGCCGCCGGTTTGAAGACTGCGCTCGCGAACGCCGCGCCGCCGGTCGCCAGGTCTACAACCTCGACGAACCGTTTCTCTCCTCCCTGGAAACCGGCATGCCCCCCTCCGGCGGCATCGCCCTTGGCATCGATCGCCTGGTCATGGTCCTCGCCGGAAAATCATCCCTCGACGACGTCATCGCCTTCCGCGAATCCTGCTGAACACGGTAAACACGCGAACAAGGCACTGAACCTTTTCTGTCGCCGCCACGCTTGTACCCGTAAATCAAACTGAAAGGCCATACATGAAACATATTCAAACGGTTGCCCGGACAACATTGCTGGTGCTTGCATGGATGACGGCGACACCCCGTGGATTCGCCCAGATCGCCAATCCCGCCGATGCCATGCGGGATCAAGCACCCGCCACCCAGCCGCCACCCATGGAAACACGCTACCGAACCTGGGAATACCCGGTCATCCAGGTCACCGCGCCCCGGCCCCTGCGCGAGGAAGACCTGATCGGCTCCTATGCGCAACCTCTCTGGACCGCCACCCGCCGCTTCCCAACCACCCGCGTCTATGTGGTGCCGGAGGGGAAAATGGAAGTCGAATACTGGCTCCGCACCACCTTCAACAAGGACGGCACCACGAGTTACCGGAGCCTCTATGAAGCCGAATTCGGCCTGCCACATCGATTCCAGTTGGATATCTACCACCGCACTGACCAGTCCGGCAGTGACGGGGAAATCTTCACCAGCCAGCAACTTGAACTACGCTATGCGTTCGCCGACTGGGGCAAACTGCCCGGAAACCCGGCCGTCTATCTGGAATGGATCCGGCACGACAAACGGGATCAACCCGACCAGATCGAACCCAAACTCCTGTTTGGCGGCGAACTGGCCCGGCGCTGGCACTGGGGCGTAAATCTCGTCGCCGAATGCCAGACAGGCGGCGACCTGGAACGCGAATACCAAATCTGCAGTGGCCTGAGTTATGCCTTGCGGGATTACAAACTCGCCCTCGGCGCCGAATGCAAGGCGGCCTTCACGGACACCAGGGAAGACCGGGGAACGTTCGAGAACAGCATCCTCCTGGGGCCCAGCCTGCAGTACCGCCCGTTCCCGCAAATGACCATGAACTTCGCCCCGCTCATCGGCGTCACCGACGAGTCACCCGATGCTCAGGTATTTTTCAATACTGGATGGGAATTCTAACGCCTCTGGCTTGCACAGAACTCCAGCGCCCAACGACCCTTTTTTGATTCAAAACCTAAATTCGCCTTGCGAAAAACATGGGGAGGGATAGAATCTTCCCCATGTCGCAACCGATCCATCCCCAGTCACCGATGAATGACGCAAGCGTCATCACCGTGATGCTGGTTGACGACCACCAACTGCTCCGCGAAAGCTACCGGGCACTCCTCAGCCGTGCCCCGGACATCAAGGTCATTGCGGAAGCCGCCAACGGACTGCAGGCCCTGCAGATCGCCAACGAGTTGCAGCCAAACCTTATCGTCATGGACGTAACCATGCCGGGTATGGGCGGGATCGAAGCAACCCGCCTCATCAAAGATGCCTTGCGCCAGACCAAGATCCTCTGCCTCTCCATGCACACCAACCCGCATCTGGTCAACACCATGCTCAGCGCAGGAGCGTCCGGCTATATCATCAAGACCTGCAAGGCCACTGAATTGATCACCGCCATCCGAACCGTGGCAGGCGGCAAACCCTATCTATCCGAGGATGTCTCAGGCGCCCTTGCTGAGGCTGCCGAGGACGCCAGACCAAAGAATGCCCTCTACGACCGCCTGTCTGACCGGGAGAAGGACGTCCTGCGATTGATGGCCGATGGTCACGATACCAAGGCCATCGGCGAGGAACTGTCCATCAACGAAAAGACCGTGTTCACCCACCGGGAAAACCTGATGCGCAAACTGGGCATCGACAACATCGCAGGGCTCACAAAATTCGCAATCCGCGAAGGCATCTCATCAATTTGACCCCCATCTCCGGAGTCCTATTTCTCTCCTGCCGCTTGCGCCGGACGGGCAAAGGCTTGTTGAAGCGTAGCCAGGTTGCGATCCATGATTTCGACGTACGCCTCTGCCCGCGGAAGACCACTCACCACCGGATCCAGTAACAAAACCCTCGCCCCTGTCTCCTTCGCAATCAACTCCGCCGCAACAGGCGGGTATTGCGGCTCGGCAAACACAAACCCGACTCCCCGTTGCCGGATGACTTGAATGGCATCCCGTAACTCCCGGGCATTGGGTTGCGCCCCGGGATGACGCTCCACCACCGTAACCACGGTAAACCCGTAGTCGCGGGCAAAATAGGGAAAGGCATCGTGAAAGGTCACCACCGCCCGGACCCCTCCCCCCTTGAACCCTGCTTCGTAGCGCGTTTGCAAGTCCTTCAACCGCCCCACATACGCCGCCGCATTCACGCGGTAGGTGTTCGCATGGCCCGGATCTGCCAGCGCTAACCCCTCGGCAATGCGATTCACCTGCCGGATGTGCAGTTTCACGCTCAGCCAGACATGCGCATTGGTTTCCCCGTTCACCACCATCGGCTCAATCCCTTCGCTGGCGTTGATCACCTTGAGTTTGTTCAACCGCTTCATGGCGGCATCAAGAAAAGCCTCCGCCCCCAACCCGTTCACAATAAGAATGTCCGCCTTGGATAAATTGACCATGTCGTCGGTCGCAAGTTGATAGTCATGGAGACACCCTGCACTCGGTGGAGCCATGGCAGCCACCTGCACTCCAGACACCCCTGCCGTCACGTTCAATGTGGCAATGTGAACAGGATAGAAACTGGTCAGAATGCGCTTCTCCGCCGCATTTCCCGTCCATACCCATGACATCAGCAACACAACCACTGGCAAAACGATCCCGAAAGAAGTTTTTGAAGACCCAATCATCCTGTACCTCCCGGATACGCAAAGCCCGTCGCATATCGCCTCTGTTCAGTATATGAAATGCAACGAATGAAACAAGCGCCTTACCAACACGGGCGCATCTCCGAGTTTTGGCACTGCCATGCTCAGAATTCGACCGCACACCGTTCAGTCCTACATCCTGCGGAATTTTGATCGGCCGGGGTAACGGTGCGACGCCAAACAAGGTCTCTCAATGACGCCCTTTGAGATGGCGTCAAAACCTGAATTTCACTAAGATGTCACAGTGAATAAGTGGCGCATGCTTGCGATTGGCGGACTCTGCTTGTGGCTCCTCACCGGACTGTGGGCCACTTACCTCCTGCCCCCACCAAGCACCCCGGCGCCGACACCGCTAACCACCACCACTAACCATCAATACCCCCAGATCACCCCTGCCACACCTGCTCCCCTTCCCTTTGCCACAACCCAACCCCCGCAGAACCCGACCGCACCCGCCACACCCGGCTCCCCTTCCGTTTCCCTGCCCGCCCCAAACCCCACAATCACCGGCACCCCCCTCCGCACCACGACCTCCGCCGTCCCTTCCTCCACCAACCTGACCCGCGTCACCCGGATCCTCCGCACTGACTTCAAGTATCCCCTCGTGCGTATCGAGGAATTGCAGCGTCAGGACTCCCCCTCCCTCCCTGCCGTTGTCATTCACCGCGCCATCATGGTGGCCGACCATGTCCTCATCAGAACCCAACCCAACGTGTCAACCGCCAGCCTGCGCTCGCTCTGCGCCCGGCACCACCTCCAGCTCCGCAAAACCCTTGCCTCCCCTGGCCATTACCTCCTCTCATCCTCCGACCCCGACACCCTCCCAGCCCTGATCGCCAACCTCTCCGCCGAAACCAATATCATCCGCTACGCCGAACCGGATCATATCCTTCACACCACCGAGACCCTCCCCAACGATCCCAACTTCGCCAACCTCTGGGGCCTCCACAATACCGGACAATCCGGCGGCACCCTTGATGCCGATATCGACGCCCCTGAAGCCTGGGACATCTCCACCGGCACCCCCACGATCGTTGTCGGCATCATCGACACCGGCGCAGACCTCACACACCCCGACCTGGTCTCGAACATCTGGGTCAATCCCCTGGAAACCCTGAATGGACTTGATGACGATGGCAACGGCTACATCGACGACATCCACGGATGGGACTTTGTCGCCAACGACAACGATCCCTCCGACGCCAATTCGCACGGCACTCACGTCGCCGGAACCATCGCCGCCTCCGGCAACAATTTCCAGGGAGTCGTCGGCGTCACCTGGCGCTGTAGCGTCATGCCGCTGCGCTTCCTCGACGCCGGCGGCAACGGTTCCACCTCCGATGCCCTCGATGCACTCCACTACGCCTCCACCATGCGCCGGCACGGCATCAACATCCGCGCAACCAATAACAGCTGGGGCGGTGGCGGAGACCAGGCGCTCTCCGACGCCATCAGGGAAAGCGGCCAGGCCGGCCTGCTCTTCATCGCCGCCGCCGGCAATTCCGCCGGAAACAACGACGTCAACCCCTTCCTCCCCGCCAGTTATCCGTGGGACAACATCATCGCGGTGGCCTCAACCGACCGCCGCGATAATCTCTCCAGTTTCTCCTGCTACGGCGCCACCTCCGTGGACCTCGCCGCGCCCGGCTCGGAAATCTACAGCACCATCCCCGGCGGCTACGGACTCAAAAGCGGAACCTCCATGGCCACCCCCCACGTCGCCGGCGTTGCCGCCCTGCTCTGGAGCGAATGGCCGGATGCCGACTGGACCGACATTCGTAATGCGATTCTCAACGGCACCGACCCGATCCCTTCACTGACGGGAAGAACCGTGACCGGCGGCCGCCTGAATGCCCATAAGGCCCTGCTGAAACTCTTCCACATCGCCCATACTCCGCAACAAGACACCTTCAACACCGGGGGCCCCTACCCGATCACCGCTTCCATCGCTCCCCTCGCCCTTGTCGACACCAATCAACTGTGGCTTTTCTGGAATACCGATCACTCGACCAATTTCACCGCAACCCCACTGACGCCTGATGCAACAAACCGCTTTGCGGGAACCATCCCCGTCCAGCCGGAAGGAACCACCGTTGCGTATTGGATCAAGGCCGTTTCCTCCGCCGGCGACATCGTCACCCATCCCACCAATGCCCCCGCCACCCTCCACCACTTCACCATCATGCCCTCCATGGATTTCACCGTCTCAGGGGCACCCGGCCCCCATGGCCCGGTCACCCCCGACTACGGATCACACCCCTTCCCGTCTAACATGCTAATAGCGGCAACCGCCTCACCCTACAGTACACCATCAAACAACGCCCGCTGGGCCTGCCTCGGCTGGACCGGCTCCGGCAGCACCCCCGCCGCCGGAAACTCAAACAGCACCACCTTCACCCTTTCTCAAACCTCCTCCATCGAATGGCTCTGGTCCCGTGAATACGCCCTGACCCAGACCTCCTCCATACCCGGCATTCCGACCGCCACCACCTGGTGGCCCGCCAACACCAACGGCACCACCCTGACCGCCACCGACACCCTGTTGATCGGCGGCACCAATTACGTGTTCGCCCACTGGTTGCTCGATGAGACCCGCCAGCCTGATCCTTCCCTGCCTGCCGTCAACCCAGTCACCGGAATCTCCATGGACAGGCCCCATCATGCCATCGCCTTCTATCTGCCCGAAAACCTCGACGCCGATGGCGACGGCATGAACGATTGGTGGGAATACCGCTTCTTCGGCTCCACCAACGCCACCCCCGACGCCGACGCCGATGGCGACGGCTTCCTCAACCTCGCCGAGTTCCGGGACCGGACGTCCCCACGCCAACCCGCCGCCTTCCCCGCCCCGCCCGTCATCCAACACACCCCCGTGCCCGACCCCCAGAATCACCCGGCGCCATTCCCGCTCTCCGCCATCGTCACCGATAATTTCACCGTGGCACAGGTCACCTTTGAGTGGTCAAAATCCGGGGGCCCCCTCCACTCCGCTCTTCTGCTTCCCGGAGAATCGGTCGGCCTCTATTCCACCGAACTCCCCGCTCCAGGAACCAACGGCGATGTCTACACCTATTGGATCATCGCCCGCGACCCACTTGGCCTCACCTCCACCAATGGCCCGAACATCATTCACATCAACTACCCCCTCCTGCGCCTCACCCCCTCTTTCCTCACTGCAATCACCCCCCCACACTCCACCACCAATCTCCCGCTCTTCCTCACCAACACCGGTAACACCAACCTGCTGGCCGCCGTCGCCCTGCTCCCGGCCGGATACTCCAACACCTTCGACGCCACCGTCACCGACTGGACCTCCTCCGGCGCCGGCAACCTCTGGACCCTCACCACCAACCGCGCTTTCTCCGCCCCCTCGGCCTGGTATGCCGGGGCCCCCGCCAGCCGCCTCTATACCAGCAGCATGCACGCCTGCCTCGACACCCCGCCCCTCTACCTGGCCCCCTCTTCTCAAATGACCTTCAGACACTGGATCAAGTGCGAACTCGACACCCAGTACGGACGTTACGGCTGGAAACCCGGACACGCCTGGGATGGCGGCATCGTTGAAATCTCCACCAACGGCGGCATCTCCTTTGCTCAGATCGCCCCAACCGGCGGCTATCAGTACGCCATCAGCGGCTGGAGCGAATCCCCATGGCCGGAAGGGACCCCCTGCTTCGCCGGCGTCGGCGGATGGAATCAGGCCACCTTTGACCTCGCCCCCTTCGCCGGCCGCCTCGCCATCATCCGCTTCCATTTCGGATCCGACTCAAACACCGAGGAGGAAGGCTGGTATCTCGACGACCTCGTCATCACTCCTGCACCCGCCATTGAACCATGGCTTTCGTGCGATCCGACCAACATCGCAGTCACACCATCCTCCACCGCCACCGTGAACGTCTCCTTCGCCAGCGGCAACATCCCCACCGGTGACCGCGAAGCGGCCCTCCTGATCACCTGCAATGACCCCACCACCCCTCTGACGCTCGTTCCCCAACAGATGCTCGTCCGCTCCGCGCCAGTACTCTCCCTCCTTGGCCCTGCCCGTCCCTCAACCAATGGCGATGGCGGCGTAACCCTCTCCAACACCGTCTACGATGGCGATGGCGACTCCTGCAGCCTTGAGCTCGCCTGGACCACCAATGGCGCCACCTGGATCAGCGCCCGGATCCGGTCCACCGTCGCTGCCGCAGGCACCCCGTCCGTCAACAACACCTCCACCCCCCAGATCGTTTCCATCACCACGATGACCAATACCCTCACGTTCACGAACCTGCTGACCACCGCCTGGGACTCCTCCGCCTCCGGCAACAGACTGGGTTACTCCACAACCACACGACTGCGCGCCCGCCTCTGGGACGGCCTGTTGTGGAGCCTCTGGACCACCAGCCAGACCTTCACCGTGGATAACATCCCGCCGCCAGCCCCCTCCCAGTTCACCAACCTGACCCACATCGTCAACACCTGGTCCACCAATCCCGCCATGACGCTGGAATGGCGACGCGTCTCCGACACCGGTGTCGGCTTGGACGGCTACTGCTTAGCACTATCGAACAATGTCCCGGGCTCCTCATACAACGGATTCACGACATTCACATCGGGCCACACGCCCCCCATGCACGACGGATCGAACTGGTGGGCCTCACTCCGCGCCCGTGACCGCTACGGCAATTTCAGCCCCGCCCAGATCCTCGGCCCATTCCGGATTGATACCACGCCACCTTCCTCCACCGGCGCCGTCATCAGTCTCGCGCTCGACCCGAACGGCGCCTATCTCATCGGCACCAGCAGCGTCACCGGATCCTGGACCGGCTTCGCCGACCCCGGCTCCGGAATCGCCCGCTACATCTGTGCCCTGACCAACCTGTCGCCATCCACCAACGGCCAATGCACACTCACCCCCTCCGCCACCCTCACCGGCCTCCAACTGGACGCCACCAACGTCTTCAGCGTCTGGGCGGTGGACAACCTCGGCCTCGTCGGCACCGCCGCCAGCGTATCCTTCCTGGCCTTGAACCCCAACGGAGACTGGGATGCCGATGGCATGCTCAACGCGGCCGAGAACACCGCCGGCACCGATCCCGCCAAACCCGGAAGCCGCTTCCTGCTGGCCCTCCAGTCCGCCGGCCCCAGCGGTACCTTCGTGCTCCGCTGGCCCTCCGTCACCAATCGCCTTTACACCCTCGCCCATGCTGATACCCTCCTTGCCTCAGGCACGAACTGGACAACCATGACAAACTGGACGAAAGTCCCCGGCGTCGAGGGCACCATGATCTGCACCGACCAGGTGGAGAACATACCCGCCCGCTTCTACCGGATCATTGTGGAGAAACCATGATCAGAACAGCAAAGGCAATGGAAACCGAAGTGCGGCACGCCATGCGCGGCGGAACCGGCAGCGTCACGCTTCAACACTTCTTCAAGTCGGACGAAATCACCGCCAAATCACGCCTCTGCGCCCGGCTCACCCTCCCGCCCGGCGCCAGCATCGGCACTCACCAGCACACCGGCGAGGACGAAGTCTACATCATCACCAGGGGATCCGGCCTCCTCGACGATGGGACCGCCAAGACCCAGGTGAATGTTGGCGATGCCATCCTGACCGGCAAGGGCGAGTCACACGCCATCACCAACACCGGCCCAACCGAACTCGAAATCATCGCTGTAATCATGTGCTATGCCTGACCCCATCCTCCCCGCCACCCTCATCCTTCCGGAGAAGACGCTGCAAGGCCGCGGCGCCATCACCGGACTGCTTCCGGAATGTGCACGCTTTGGCGACCGCGGCGTTCTCCTGCACGGCAACGCCCTTGCATCCTCGCCCACCTTCACAACCCTTCTGCGGGGTAAGCCCGCCACCATCGAACTCCTGACCCTGCGCCATCAGGGCGGCGAGCCCACCCTGGCGCAACTTTCCGACCTGCTGTCCCATGCGCGTACCCACCGGGCCCAGTGGATCGCCGGTATCGGGGGCGGTAGCGTTATCGACCTGGCCAAAGCAGGTGCCGCCCTTATCCACACAACACTCCCCCCTTCCCGCTACCACGATGGGGCCCCCCTCGATGCCCCCGGCATCCCCTTCCTCGCCGCACCCACCACGGCAGGCACCGGCTCCGAAGCCACCATCAACTCCGTCCTAACCAACGAATCCACCGGCGCCAAGAAATCCATCCGCGCCCCTGCCATGATGCCCAGGGTCGTCATCCTGGACCCCGCCCTCCTGTCCACCTGCCCCCCTGCCGTCATCGCCGCCTCCGGCATGGATGCCCTGACCCAGGCCATCGAAGCCTGCACCAGCCGCCACGCCACCTGGTTCAGCAATGAGCTCTCCCTGAAAGCCATGAACCTGATCGCCGCCAATCTGCCCGCCGTGTACCGGAATCCGGCCGCCGAACCGGCAGCCCATCTCCTGACCGGCAGTTACCTCGCCGGCATCGCCCTGTCTTTCGCACGACTCGGAATAGTCCACGGGCTCGCGCACCCGCTCGGCTCCCTTTATCACCTGCCCCATGGACTCGTCTGCGCCGCCTGCCTGCCGCCTGCACTCGAATTGAACCGGGAATCGTTCGGCGCCAAGTACGCACTCATGAGCACAGCCGTCGGCGGGGACTTGCGGCAACGCGTAACTGAGTTGAGCGACATCCTGGGGATCGGCACCCCGTTCGCCGGCATGCCTTGTCCCGCCAGGGAGCAGATCATCGCCGAGACCCTTGCCTCCGGATCAACCAAGGCCAACCCCAAGACCATTGCCCGTCAGGATGTGGAGTGGATCCTCACCCGCCTCTTCGCTCCCCGCTAAACAGAGGGTCACCCCTTCCGGGGCAGGCAGGATGGCAATCGCTTCACCGGCCGCCGGAGACTTTCCGGAGCGCCTGCTCAATGACGTCCACCGCCATATCGGCCTCGCCCTCCGTCAACACCAAGGGCGGCTGGAGACGGATAACGTTACCATCAGCCCCGCCCAGTCCAACCAATACACCCTTCTCACGACAGCAATCCCTCACCAACGCCGCCTCCTTGACCGCCGGAGTTTTGTCGGCGTCCTTGACCAGCTCAACCCCGATCATCAGCCCCTTGCCCCGGACATCCCCCACCAAGGCGCACCGGTCCTTGAATTCCCGCAACCGCTGCATCAACTGATCACCACGCCGCCGGGCATTCCCCGGCAAATCCTCACCCACCATGACATCGATATTCGCCAGGGCCGCCGCACAACTGACCGGATTCCCCCCAAACGTGGACAGATGGTCCCCCGGCGTAAACGCCGCGGCAATCTCCGGACGCGTCGTAAAGGCGCTTAGGGGAAACCCATCGGCAATCCCCTTGGCCATACACAGGATGTCCGGCTCAACCCCGTCGTGCTCGCACGCAAACATCCGGCCCGTGCGCCCGAATCCACACTGCACCTCGTCGGCAATATAAAGCGCCCCGTCTTTCCGGATATGCCCGATCGCGGCGGCAAAATAGCCGGCTGGCGGCACGATGATCCCGCCCTCGCCCATCACCGGCTCAGCCACAAAGGCCGCAACATCACCCGCCGTCTGATACCGCAACACATGGGCCATGAATTCCGCACAGGCCAGGCCGCACCCCGGATACGTCGACTTGAACGGGCACCGGTAACAATACGGCGCCGGCGCAAACGCCACCCCGGATAGATAAGGCCCCGCCCCTTTCTTCCGCGCGCGATTCCCCGATATGGACAACGTCCCTACCGTCCGCCCATGAAAACCGAGGGTCAGACACACCACTTCCTTGCGCCGCGTGAACTGCTTGGCTAACCGTAACGCACCCTCAACCGCCTCGGCACCACTGTTTCCGAGAAAACTCTTCCGCAGGGCGCCCGGCGTGATTTCCGCCAACCGCTTCGCCAATTCCCCGGCGCGCGGGTTGTAGTACAAATAGGTGCTTCCATGCACCAGTTTGTCCATCTGCGCCTTCGCCGCCGCCACCACCTTGGGGTGCCCGTGTCCGGCATTGACCACCGCAATACCGCTGAAACAGTCCAGGTACGTCTTCCCATCCTGGCCCGTCATGACGCATCCCGAAGCACGGTCCACAACAACCGGCTCAAACCCCGCCACCATCGAGGTGATCATATACTCATCGTAGAGTCGCTTGGTATCCATCATTCTATCCCTCCCTGCCACATCCGCCTACTCGTGACGCAAACTTTCGATCGGACTGAGCCTTGACGCCCGCCAGGCCGGGTAGAACCCGAAAAAGATCCCCACACCCGCGGCAAACACCAACGCCAGCAGAACCGATCCAGGCGTAATCAGGACGGGCCAGTGGTTGGTCGCCGCCACAATCCTGGCCACCAGCACCCCCAACCCGACACCAAGCACCCCGCCCACCCCGGCCAACACCATGGCCTCAATCAGGAACAGCCA
>JBIJCW010000123.1:0-6775 GCA_044344495.1 Kiritimatiellia bacterium
TTGTGCTGCACCCCGAACGACGTCAGGTACGGCGCCACGCCCAACACCACGCTGCCCATCGCCGCCGCCGTCTGGAGCCCGTCCACTAATCGCCCCTCTCCAAGCTGGTGCAGGAATTTATCGAGGAACTGGCGACTCAACTCGTGGCTGACCTTGGCCGCCGCCTGGAAGCAACGCGCCTCACGACTCGCCGCGTCCGCCGCCAGCTCACCGGTTTGAGGATTCCCCTCCTGCCGCATCTCCAGAAACGCCTCCACGAGCACACGTTCCGTGGCGCTCAGCCTGCGCAACCGCCGGCGCTGGGCCACCCGCCCCACCCACGTCCGGATCCGGCCCCCGCCCGACCCCGCGGTCACCTCATACCCGTCAATAAACCGCTTAAAGACCTCGCCCAATACCGAAAACCCGCCCCGGTTGAGCATCCGGCTCCGGTAGTAACTGTAGGCAATGTGATAAAGACTGTGCGCCAGTTTCATGCTGCTTCCGGGCGCACCACCGGGTTCATGCCGCCCGGCCCGCAGGTGCTCCAGGAAATCAGACGCCGACCGCCCCGCCGGCGTCACCGTAAAGGCCCCGGCGGCATGTACGCCGCTATGGTCATCGCTACCCCCGGTGAACCGCTTGACACAGGGCGTCGCCCCGTACGGCGTCAGGCCATGCCGCTCCGCCATCTCGCCAATCAATTCATCCGTCAGCGTCGAAAACACCACCCGCGTCAGGTCACCCGCCCGCGGATGACGCGACCCGTTCAGCAATTCGAACCGGTCGAATAACACCAGCAGTTTCTCCACATGCTCCACCTCCAGCCGGTCGTTGACCCGGAACAGGGGATGGGCGACCGAATGCAGGATGTCGTGCTCCGCCAGATAGCGCCGCAAGTCGTAAATGTTCTTCCGGGCTCCCTGCAGATCCTCGAACTGGCTCTCCGTAATGTCGTAGACCAGGCAATGGATCTTGCAGCCATCCTCCGGAAAATAGGTCGTCAGCTCAGCCGAGATGAACGTACCGGGCAAGTGCGCAATTTCCAACGCTCCGCGGATGCAGTTGTGGTCGGAGATCGTGACCACATCCATACCCTTCTCCCGACAGGTCTTATACAACGCCTCCGGTTCAGTGAAGCACTCCGGCGCCCCGATCCGCCTCAGAAACCACTCGGTCGGACGATCTGAATGCTTGCTGTGCACATGCAGATCCGCTTTCATTCCGTCTCCATGGGTCAGTATCGTCTTCATGTTGGGAACAGTATCCCCCCGACCCATTAGCCGCGAACGAGTGCAGTGTTAGAAGTGTGTAAGACCTGAATGTTTCAGTGTGCGATTCCTGCCCCCGTAGCGGCATGCCTTGCGAATGCCGCGCATCGCGTCGGAATCCTAACGGATTCCGCTACGGAAAAAGCCCATCCCCCCTTGTAGCGGCATTCCTTGCGAATGCCGACTACCCCCTCCCTGTAGCGGCATTCCTTAGCGAATGCCGACCGCCCCTCCCGTAGCGGCATTCCTTCGAATGCCGACCGCCCCTCCCTGTAGCGGCATTCCTTCGAATGCCGAGCGTTCCCCCCGTAGCGGCATTCTTTCGAATGCCGCCCTGGCCTCCTGGATGCGGAATAGGAAATTACACCGGCCGATGCCTCACGATCTCCCCATCCGCCATGTAAATCAAATCCTCGGCAATGTTGGTCGCATGATCGGCGATGCGTTCCAGATGACGGGAAATGTGCATCACGTTGAGCAACACATCCGCCGCCTCGGGCCGCTCCTTCATCGCCGCCAGCAGTCCCTCGCAGTTCCGCCGGTTGATGGCGTCAACCTCCGCGTCAGCCACCCGGACTTCCTGCGCCATCTCGGGCTTGAGATTCACAAACGCCATCAGCCTCCTGCCCAAACCCCACCACGCTCAAATCTCTTCCGAACCCGCTTCATCACCAGACCAGCGATGACCGCTGCCGCCTCAGGGTGCGCGGCCCGGAGCGCCGCCTGGCGGAGCGCTTCCATCCAGACCGGGTCGGCTAGTAACCCGGCAATCTTGTCCGGAGCGTCACCGGGCTCCATCAGTCGGACGGCCGCCCCTTTCTCCAGTAACCATTCGCCGTTCCGCTGCTCCTGCCCTGGAATGGGATCCGTGATCACCAGCGGCCGCCCAGCGGCTAGCACCTCCGACGCGGTCAATCCGCCCGGCTTGCTGACCACCACGTCGGCTACACTGACCAACTCGTGGAGGCGGGATACAAACCCGAACACAAAGCAGGGCATGGAACCGTCCGCGGCCAGTCGCCGTAACGACCGCTCAAGAGGCCGGTTATTCCCCGCCACCAGGACAAGCTGGGCATCGAGCGGGTGTTTCATGAAGGCTTTCAATATGTCCTCGGCAGGCCCCACGCCAAAACCACCGCACAGGATCAGGATCACGGGCTTGTCGGGCGCCAATCCCAGCCTCAGCCGACCAACGCCGCCGCCACCGGTCCTTGAAAACTCCCGGGCAACGGGAATGCCCGTCACATGGACATCGCCAGCCGGCACGCCACGGCGAATCAACTGGCGCCCGGCCTCGTCAGACGCCACCGCATAGGCGTCCACGCCGTCAGCCACCCACAACGAATGGACCGCAAAATCCGTCACCACCCCAAACAAGGGCGCCGGATCAACCACCTTCCTGAGCCGCGCCCCGAGCAGTTCCAGCGGCATGAAGTGCGTGCAGACCACGGCATCAGGCGCCGTCTTCCGGTAGAACCTGGAAAACAGTATCGTGTTCAGCCGGTTGAAGGTCAGCCGGAGTCTCCGCTCCCACGGCCGGCGGCAGTTTCGATCCGTCACGCCGTACACATAACCCCATAATTCCGGCGCGGCCCGCACCATGTTCAGGTACCCCGCCGCATAGGTCTTGCGGAACACGGGCGGGGTGAAGTCCAGGATGTCACGCACCACCGGTTCAGTCCCGGCGGCGGCAAACGCATCCGACAACGCCTCCGCCGCCCGCCGGTGCCCCGCGCCCGCCGATGCATGCAGGATCAGGATCTTCATGGCGCCACCTCCCGCACTGGCGCCTTCGGACGCCAGGACCGATACGACCATGCCACCAGCGCGGCGCCGGTCAATCCAAACAGGAGGTAATCCACCGGCACCCCAAGAACCCAGTGGGGATGCCACGGGATCTGGCCCGGACGGAACTTCGCCAGCCCATAGGCTGGATTGAGGACAAACCAGAGCGCGTCCTCACTCACCCAGAACAGCATCAGAGCCCCCATCACCCTCGCCTCAAGCCGCACACTGAACCGGCCAAGCACCAGGAACACCAGATGAAACACCAGCGCCATGAACAGAAACGTCCACACATGATACCCGGTAATCACGCGCCCTGCCCACAGGAGGTTCAGCAGGCCGCCCCCCTCGATCCGCCATGTCGGGAGGCGCGCGGCCCAGCCATCGGCACCCTCGATCTGGATCTCCACCAGCGCGAACACCGCGCTTAAAGTCACGACCCCGGCCAGAAGGGCAATCATGTTCCACCCCCTCCTGTCCCTGCCGTGGCCCGACCTTGGCACCAGCCGCCTCATAGGGCGCTCGACATCGCCAGATGCGCGATGCCGCGTCCTTCCGGCACTGCCCATCGTTGATTGCTCCGACAAATGGGTTCCCCGTTGTCCTCCGTCACATCACCCGGCACCGGGTTCTGCAAAGGGTTCATCTTGTCCCCATTGTGGAAGGCAAGGTAGTCACCCGTCGCCGGCCCCATGCAGTTCTCCAGCAGCCTCGGATCCGCCTTGCACAGATCCACAACGACGAGCGCATCCAGCGCCATGGAAAAATCGGGATCCACGTTGCATGCCAGCACCCGGCCACCCAGCCTCAGGTATTGACGGAACAACACCGGCAACCCCTTGCCATCCGGCTCCACTTCCGCGACCAACCGGTCAAGATCCGTCGCATTGCGGATGGCGCCACTGCCCCGCATCAACGGCACCGTTCCGCATTTCCACCGCAACGGACGCCTGGACCGAACATCATTATCCTGCCTGCGCAACGACTCGGCGCCGTCGAAATGCCAGGCCACCAACCCGCGGGCGGCATCCGTATAGGACCGGCTCATACTCACCGTCCCGAACAGGTACCGATACCGCATCCGGCTGGCCACAAAGCGCCCGATGCCGCGCCACAGGAGCAGCAGCGGCAGGTGACTGCGTTGGTATTCCGGACGGACAAACGAACGCCCCAGTTCAATGGCCGGATTGATTTGGTCAAACAACCGCCGCCGAAAGTTGAACAACGTGTGGGTGTAGAGCCCCTTCATCCCCCGCGTTTCCACAATCATATCCGCCATCCCAAGGCGGTACGCGCCAACCACTTCGCCTTCGCGATGATTCCACAGGAAGAGATGCTGGTAGTGCTCGTCGAACCTGTCAAGATCCACGGCCTTGCCGGACCCCTCGCCCACACCGCGAAAGGCAATCTCCCGCAGCCGGCCGATTTCCCTTAGCACGGCGGGTATCTGACTGGCTCCGGCGACGTACACGGAATAGTCCCCCGACGTCAGCACCTGTTGTTCAAGCGAAAGCCACGAGACTTCACTAACCTGCCGCATCCGGTCGCTGGGTTCCGCCACCGGCTCCATCTTCTTCTCCGTCTTCAGACGCGGCTGGACCACATCCTCGGCCCCGAACGCCAACAGCGACACCCGCATCCGCAGATGGTCCGTCAACGCCCGGTCATCCTCGATATCGCGCAGCCACTTGAACGGCACGGGTCTGGCCACCGCCACCCGGACCGGACGCCTGCGCTTGTTGAATAGTTCCCGGGCCAGCATCGCCGTCCGCAGGCGCGGATGCACCAGCCCCGCCGCCTGAAACAGCCACCCGTTGGCCCCCCCGAAATACACCGGCGCCACAGTGGCCTCGGATCGCCGAACCAGGCGCGCCACGGCGGTATTCCACCGGCCCTCCCTGATCCCGCCCAGCGCCGGGTCGAAATGCGCCACTTCGCCCGCCGGAAACACCCCCAGGACGCCGCCACTTTCCAGCCACTGCAGGCACTGTCGCATCGCCGCCACATTGCGGCGCGCCGCCTTCCGATCCCCGTCCGTATCCACAAGGATCAGGTACGGCCGTAACTCCGGCACCACCCCCAGCATGTCCGTCGCCAGAATCTTGACATCCGCCCGCGTCCGGCAAATCAGACTCAGCAGCATCAACCCCTCCACCCCGCCGTACGGATGGTTGGAAATCACCACCACCGGACCAGCCGCCGGCAGTTCCAGAGGCTTGCCGTTGACCATGCTCCATGAGACCCCCATGGCCTCCAGGGCGCGTTCCGCCAAGGTTGCACCATCAGCGGCATCCTGGATCACACCGCGAAGCCCTTCGATCTTCCGCGCAAACAGGGCGTTGGCTTTCAGCACCAGCCGTTCCTGAAGTGAGCGACCCACCGGTTGCCAATCCGTCTTATCCGTATCTTGAAACACATCATAGGTTGCTGTTGTCACAATCAAAATCCCTCCACAATCTTATCCCAATCGTGCGCCTGCGCCGCCGCCAGCGCGCACTGCGCCAGCGCCTTGCGCCGTTCCTTGTCCCAGATCAACTCCCGGATCGCGGCGCAGAATGGCGCCGGCGTCCGGACATCCACCGCCAGACCGGATCCATGCCGCCTTACGAGTTCCGCCGGCCCGCCCTTGTTCGAGACGATCGCCGGCAACCCCGAGGCATGGGCTTCGAGCACCACGTTCCCGAACGTGTCACTGACACTGGGGAACACGAAAACATCCGAACTGGCATACGCCTGCGACAACTCCTCGCCGTACAACGGCCCTAGGAATCTCACGTTCGGATCCGTCTGGGCCGCCCGCAGCGCCGGCAGTTCTGGACCGTCCCCCACGATCACCAGATCCACATCGGGCGTCGTGGAGCGCACAAACCGGAATGCATCCATCAGCATCCCCAGATTCTTCTCGCGCGACACACGCCCCACGTAGAGCAATTTGAAATTCCCGTTCATGCCATGCCGTTGCCAGTAGTCCGGCACCCGCTTGCCCGGCGAAAACCGCTCCCGGTCCACCCCGCGTGGCAACACCTTAATCGCCTCCTTTCGCGCAATGCCCTTCTCCGCCAGTTGCAGGGCATAACATTCGCTCGGCACATACACGGTCTCCATCTGTCCGTAGAACCACTGCATGTACTTCCACGTCATCTGCTCCAACACTTCATCCTGCGTCAGATTCCAGACGTACAGCGGGAAATCGGTGTGGTAGATGCCAACGGCGCTCAGCCCGAGAAGACGGGCCGCCGCCAACCCGCACAGCCCCATCGGCCCGGGCGTCGAGAGGATCACCTCGCGGAAGTTCCCTCGCTCGATCGCCTCGATCACATTCAGGAACGGCGGAAAGGATAACTTCTGTGATTCGTACTCCGGCATCGAAAATGTTCCCAACGGCTTGAAGTTGATCACATCGGCATCCACCGCTGGCGCCGTCTCCAGGCAGGTCATCACGGCAATCGGCATCGAATGGGCGCGCGCTTTCTCGGCAAACGTCCTGATCGTGTGGGCCACACCGTTGACATCCTCAAAGGTGTCCGTGAGCCACACCCGGCCTGCGCCACGCCGGCGCAACCCTGCCGCCGCGGGGAACCGCCCGGCTACCGCCTGCAGGAAAGCCTCGTCCTTGTGCTGCACCCCGAACGACGTCAGGTACGGCGCCACGCCCAACACCACGCTGCCCATCGCCGCCGCCGTCTGGAGCCCGTCCACTAATCGCCCCTCTCCAAGCTGGTGCAGGAATTTATCGAGGA
>JBIJCW010000124.1:0-6696 GCA_044344495.1 Kiritimatiellia bacterium
GTTGGCGTCATCCTTCCGATTGTAGGTGAAGATGAAGTAAGTCGCATTGGTGTTGTCCAAGGTCGGCAGCAGCGAGGTGGCGTTGGCATCCTTGTCGGTCGCTCCAAGCACCCATGCCATGCCGTTGGCCACGCCGTCGTTGTTGGCATCGGCGTCGAAGGCGTTGACACCCGCGCCCGCCCAGGTGGCGTATGGATCGCCGCCGGGGACGGTGACGTCCAGCACCAAGTCGTTGCCGACGAAGGCGAGGGACACGAGAGTCCAACCGACAGGCAAGTTGACCGTGGCCGGCACCACGCTGGCACCGAAGCCGCCGGGGGCGGTGACGAGGGTGTAAGCGCCGCTAGCGGCAGTTCCGCTGGCCGTGATGTCGAGCACCGAGGCGCCGGAGAAGGTCATCGTCTTGGTGGCCGCGAGTTCGAGTTTGTCGTGACTGCCCGCAGGTGTGATCAGGTTGAAGGCCAAGCGGGCGGTGTTTGCGATTGTGACGTTCCCGCCAATCGTGCCGGTGCCGCCGAGGGTAGCGTTTCCAGAGACGGTAACCTGTCCAGTGGCCACAGTCTGGTTGCCGTTGACGAACAACTTGCCGTTGTTGACATTCGTCGTGCCGAGGTAGGTGTTGGGGCCGCTGAGGGTCAGCGTGCCGGCGTCGTCCTTGGTCAGATTGCCCAATATGGCGGTGCTGCCGTTGGCGATAGTGCCGCTGATGATCGTGTTGCCAGTGCCTCTGACTGTCAGGGTGCGAGCCGTCGCGTTGTTCGACAGATTGACGTTGCCAAGCGTAAGGGTACTGCCGACACCGAGGTTATTGTACAGTGTGCGGTTGTTATTACTGGTGAGGGTGCCAGAGAACGTCAGATCGTAGGAACCGATGACTGTGTTATTATTGTTGTAAGCCACATTCTGGGGAATGATTCGCGAACCACCCCAGGGCGTTACCGTGCCGTTGTTCCAATTGAAGATACTCGTCGCCGCCCCCAAGGCATTGTTGTGGCCGAGCCCCAACACGCAAGCTACTGAGAGGGTGGTATTGCCCGTATAGGAGTTGTCGCCGGAAAGGACCAGCGTGCCGGCGCCGGTCTTGGTGATGCCACCGCCGGTGCTGGTGCTGGAGATAATACCTGAGAGCGTTGCGAAATCGGCGGTGCTGCCGGTATTGTCGTCTACCTGAATGGTCCGCCCCCCAGTGGTCAGGTTGATGGCGTTGGTGATTTCCACTTCGTTGTCGGCTGTGGACGAACCCAGTATCAGGGTCTTGCCGTTGAGCCCCGCAGTTACGTCACCCCAGTCAATGGTTGCGCCACTGCTGAGGTTGACGGTCAACTTGCCGCCGTAGGCTGCGAAGCCGCCGTTGCCGGTCCAATAAACATTGCCCGCCGAGTTGGCGATCGTTCGCGCGAACGATCCACTGCCTTCATAGACGCCGCCGTTGAAACTCAGCAGGGAGTTGGTCGGCAGGCCGGTTCCAGAGACTGCCCGCAGCACGCCGGATCGGATGGTCGTCGTGCCTTCGTAGCTGTTCGTGCCGTTCAGTTCCACGACACCCCACATGGCGTCCAGGGCGGTCGTGGTCGTGGCCGAGTCGGCCAAATTGGTGCTTATGGCCTGGTTGTGGACTTCGTACCTGACGTTGGGGATCACGGAGCCGGAGCCGGCCACGGCGCCGCCGTCGTAAACCAGCACTTCTGGGGTCTGGGCAGTGTCGACCGTCAAGGTGCCGCCCTCCAGTCTTACGGTCGCCCCGTTGACCGTTAGGTCGCCCAACGCGGCGGCCGTCATGTCGAGAGATCCGCTCAAAGACAGGGTACTGGTAACCGTCAGATTATTGCCGGCCAGATTCAGTGCGCCGCCGCCGACGGTCAAGCTGGCAACCGACAATGCGTTGCCGTAAGTCAGAGTTCCACTGCTGAGGTTCACACTCGCTGCGGAGGCGGTCAGGGTCGAGCCGGTCAGGTCGAGGCCGGAGTTGACCAAGAGGCTGGTGCGCACTGTCATGGCTGCGCCCGAGGCGACCGTCAGCCCGCTGGTGGCAATCTCGCCGACGTCCAGAGTGCCTGTGCCGGACACCGAAATCGTGCCGGTGCCGAGAATCTCGACAATGCCGGCCCCGGACACCGTGAGTGACCCGGTGCCAAGGACGTTGACCGCGGCGCCGTTTCCTACCGAAAGGAACCGCCCGGTATCCAGGCTGGTGCCGGTGTTGACGTCCAGAATCCCGCTGGTCATGCGAACTTCCCGCGCCGCTGCTCCGGCAGCGTCGACGGTCACCGTCTCGCCGTCAATGGTGACGAGGGTGCTGGCGGTGGGAGCTTGGTTGGGAAGCCACGTGGTGGTGGTAACCCACGTGGTGTTGTCCACGCTGACCAGCTTGGTGACCGGGGTGACCGTGAGGATACCGAGGCCGACGGTGCCGCCGGTGACACTCCTGAAGAAATTATCCAAAGACGCCGATTGATTGGTGGCAGTGCTTCCCGTCCTGCCGTAGGTGCCGGCGGCCTGTGGGACGCCGTCAATATACAGCGCTGAAATCGTCTCATTCACACCGGTGTCAAGATCGACGCCACTGTACTCCACGAGACCGGGCACGATAGTAAATCGCCTGGTATCGCCGACTGAGCCGGAGATGAGGTACAAGGCCGCTGTATCGTCGATGCGGTCACAGGTGCCGCCGGGATTGGTGATCCTGATTGCCACTTGCGGGTGCATCATGGTCACGTCGCCCCAACCGAGTGCCCCATTCTTGTCAAGAAGAACGCGGTTCCAGTCCTTGACAATGTTGCCATCATTATACGAGTTGAGTTTCTGCCGCGCGTTCAACTCCGTTCCGCCGCGGTAAGTATTTGGCGCGGTGCCCTGGATCTTGTATTGGACGTTGCCCAAACCATCCCAGTTGATGGGATGCCAGTTCAGGGTAAACTTCCCCGGCCCGCTGAGGGTGCCGCGAAGGTCTGATCCCTCGCCAAGTACGTTAGCCTGATAGCCTCTTTGGGTAAAATTGGTATAGACAAGATTACTTTGCAGATACATGTCCATCGAGTTGTGGGACGCATAGCCGTCACCGGTGCCCGGTTGGTAGGTGGCGGCCGCAGCCGTGCCCGTGTCCCAGGTTAACTTCTTGCCGGGCGAGGTGTACACAGTGGACCAGCCAGGAGATACCGTGGGGGTCCAGTTGGCCAACGTAAGATCGCGGTTGATGTAAACACCATCGATGCCGTTATTCGGACCGTTTGAGTTGGGAGCCGACATGGTCATGGTCGCACCCACACCGTTGGCGATAATACCGCCCGTCCAGTTGCTGGGGGCAAAATAATACCTGGGGCCATACTGCTGGCTAAAATTACCGTCTACCGCCTGGGCCGACGTGGCCAGGCACAGCACTGCGCCCGCGAGGGCGAGGGGATTGAGATGATTGCTAATACATTGCATGATATTTGTTGTTTTCATAATGATGTTGGTCAGCGGTTGATTAGGCATTAGGCATTAGGCCTAGAAGACGTGGTCGGTAATCGGTGTTTGTGGTTGTGTTTGTGTTTGTGTTTGTGTTTGTGACCACGAGTCCGTGGTCAGGAAGCAGGGGCAAGCAATCAATCATCAATATTCAATATTCAATGGTTGGGGGCGGAAGAAAGGTTGAAGGTTGAAGGTTGAAGGTTGAAGGTTGAAGGTTGAAGGTTGAAATGAAGAGGAAGAAGAAGAGGAGAGGAGAGATTTTGGATTGGAGCTCGGGCATTTCTGCCTGATTCTGGAGGTTGGAGATTTTTCTTTGTTGCGGATTTCATGCTTGGAAATTAGTGCTTGGAAATCAGTTAGTGATTGAAGCCAGAGGCGCAGGGGAAGAATGAAATGGGGTGCTGAATCCCAGCATGCATTTCTGACGAAACGCGTTTTTTTTGCCGTTGCAAGGATTATTTTCAGGAATTTGAATTTTTTTTGGAGGATAGCCGTCCCGGCTGTCTTGGACAACAGGCGTCCCGCCATGGAGATGAGATATCCGGCAAGCGGAGCGGGACGCTCCGGGCACGGTCTGGAGCAGGATGCTCCAGCCACGCTGCGATTGCCGCATCCCCGCCTGTTGGCATTCCGCCACGGAGATGCGGCATCCGGCACGGAGCGGGACGTTCCTTGCACGGTCTGGCGCGGGACGCGCCAGCCACTTCCCTGCAGGTTGAGAAGATGAAACAGGAACTGACGAAGTAGCGGGTCGAGTTGTGGAACTCTCGAAGCTCAGCCGCTACTTGCACCGATGGGGTGCCAGCATTGCCCTGGACCAGCACGCGGCTGATGGGATCTGTCCAAGGCAGGCGAATCCGGACGAGGCACTCCCGCCGGGGGCGAGGTCCGCCCTGAAGGCATGACCTACTTCCAGTCGGCCAGTGCCGTGAGTTTCAACTCCCCTGCGGCCGGACGCGTCGCGCTGCCAGGCATGGCCAGCACGACCAGTTTCAGCCGGCCATCTGCCGGTGCGACGGCCTCGAACTGCACCAGCACCGTGCCGGGACTCGGCGAATCCCACGCATTGCGGGGCTTCGCGGAGTCGGCCGTCTGCCACACTGCGTCCGACGGCGAGAGGAGGACCAGTTCCATGCTCCGGTCGTCCTGACGTAGTAGCATTTCGGCCGCGCCGGTCCGTCCCGGTTTTCCGGGTGTGATCATGCCCCAGCGGACCTTCGCGCCCGGACGCAGCCCGGTCAGCTCGTCCTGGATGAGGACGCAGCGCGAGGGCAGCAGGGCGACACCGCGATGGACGGTTCCGGCCTGGCCTTTGTAAACCTCGGACAGGTCGAGTACGGAATGCGGGAAGGCGGGATGCTCCGAAAAGCTGGTGATCCGGCCGGATCCGCTGGCCTGCTGGAGTTGACCGTCGATGACCAGGGTGTTGTGACCGAGATTCATCTGCCGGAAAATGGTCCAGCGTTCCGAGTCCTGTGCGCTGCTCCAGAGATTCATCCCGCGCGCCTCGATGGCATGATAGCTTTCCGCCCCGAGATCGATCGCCCAGCGCACACCGTCCGCATCGAGCACAAACGATCCAATGTCCATCTGACCGTGGCTGGCCGAGGGGGATCCGCCCTTGAAACCGAGGAACACGCGGTTGGGATCGGTCCATGAGCTGCGATGCACGGTGACCGGCACGGATCCTTCGCTGGACCAGTGCAGCGGCATGTTCAACTTCGAGGAAGGATGGGCGTCCTGCATCCAGAACAACGTCAGGGGAAGGAACCGTCCGCCGGAGGACATCTTTTGCCGGAGCAGTTCGAACTCCTCGTGGATCCAGTCGGGCCGCTTGTAGCGGTGGGCGAACCAGAACAGGGCCGGTTCCAGCCCGCGCCCGTCGCCGCCGTCGGCGTAGTTGAACGTCGATCCGGAAGGACCGGTGACCATGGCCGGATACTGGCCGGTGAGGTCGAAGCCCGGTGCCTTGGACAGACCGAAATCCGAGCCGAGGGCGCTTTCGAGCATGGCAATGAGCACGACGTTGTAGGTCGTGCCATAGGCCCAGTAAGCCGGTCCTTCGGGAGAGCCGCCTTTCGGGGCGAAGGCGTCCATCGAGACCGGCACGTTCATCAGGGCGTTGTGGACCGTGCGGGCCGCCAGGTCCGGTTCGTCCTCGAGCACGGCCAGGGCACCGGCGGTCAGGCCGCCATGGCAGACCTGGCCCCAGTTGTTGCGCGCGCGCACCCAGCCCTTGTGCCGTGTCTCGAACGGCAGCTTCACCCCTTTCTCCACAATGGCCTCCCGGATCGTGGCGCGGGTAGCGGGGGACAGTTTGTCAAACAGCCAGTCGTAACCGACAGCGAGCGCCAGGGTCATCTCGCCGACATCCAGAAAATGGCTGGGATTCCAGTCGCTGAATGCCGCCGCAGCCAGCATCTCCTGCTCGCAACGTTGCGCAAAACGCGCGTCCCCCGTCAGATGAAAAGCCGTGGACAACACCAGCACCCGCTCGACGCATCGCCGGGACTGGCCCAGCAAACGACGCCCTTCCAAGGTGCGCGTGACCGGTGCCCGGCTGAGCAGATCCTTGGCCTCGCGCACGAGATGGTCCGCCACTGCCCGCTTCGGCGTTCCGGCGGGAAATGGCGTCCGCAGGGCGTTCAACTGCGCCCCGGTGACCAAGAGCCGCGGATGCGACCGGGGCGCGGCGTCCACTGCGGCACGCACGGCGGTCATTTCAATCTTCGGCGGATAGGTCGTGTCAGCCGGGGCCGCAAGGGAAGGTTGCGCGAGGATAGGGAACAGCGCGCCAGACAGGAGGAGAAAGATGGTTTTCATGGTCCGGTTTTTTTTGATGCTAAAGTCTTCTATGATAACTTCCGGTGTATGGATCGCACGGGATCGCGAAAGAGTGCGACCTAACAGTGCATGGCAGATGGCGGGTGTGGGAGAGTTACCAAGGAGGGGCGGTCTCCGAACCGCCCGGCCCATGAAGAGTGAATGCATCGAGCTGGACAAGGACAGATCGCTTGAAGGCGGCGGATCATTGGCGGCGAGTCTGGAGTAGAAAAAAGAAGAGGGGAACGGGCGGCTCGCCCGTTGGGGAAGAAAATCACGGGCGGGCCGCCCAATAATGTCAGTTTAGCAGGAGGACAGGCGTCCCGCCTGTCTTGGCCGACGGGCTTCCAGCCTGTCGTTTCATTGGCGGACAGGCGGGACGCGCTGTCTGCCCTCACAGGCTGGAAGCCTGTTCTCCAATCA
>JBIJCW010000035.1:0-15169 GCA_044344495.1 Kiritimatiellia bacterium
ACCCCGTCCCGCCTTGCTAACAGCCGCTGTCCCACCCCCTCCCTCCGTACACCACAGGCGACCTTGTACCACGATAAGGCCGCCACTGCCTCCTGATCCGCCAGGGCAATCTCCGCCAACAGGACAGCCGCCTGACACCGCTCCGGAGCGCCAGCACCTGTCGCCATCACGCGCTTGGCCAATTCCCCTGCCGCTTTCCGATCACCACGGCGGTAAGCCATCTCGGCCTCGGCCATGTCAACCTTGGCCATCGCCTTCGCATCGGCACCAAGCAACCGCCGTGCTTCACCCAGCATCCCGGCTGCTTCCACCAGATGGTTCATCGATAGATGACAAAGTGCCGCGTTATAGGCATTACGCCCCGCTTCCAGCGGCTGATCAATCAACAGACCACGCTCATAGGCCTGCCCATACAAAATGGCCGCCTTGGCCGGTGCGTTTTGTTCATACGCGGACTTGCCCGCCTCTGCAAACCCCTTGAGTTCACCGTCACTACGACGAACGGTACTGGTTCTGCAACCGGATCCGGCCAGAACCACGGCCACCAGAAGAAAAACGACCCGGCACATCATGGCGCCCTCCCCTTCGGCATGGCCGCCGGCAGCGGATCCAGCATCGGCGAATCCCCGCCCTCATCAATATACCGGCGCACCAGCCAATGCTTCTGCAATCCCTCGATCAGAACCCGCGTCTGCCGCAAGGCCGATTCAGCCTCCAACAACACCCCCTCGACATTCGCCGCCTGCCCCGTGAGACTCAACGTCACCGACCGGAAATCCTTCACCACATCCCCGGCCCCCGTGGATATCGCCGGGAACCCCGCCGCCGTCGCACTCAGGCTGGCGCTAATGGCCTCGACGTTCGTCATCACCCCTTCGAGCCGCAAGGCCACATCCGGCAACTGCGAGGAGGTCTTGCGAATGTCGTTCACAATCCCCTCCATCGTCGCGGCCAGCGCGGGATCCCCGATGAACTTCCCTGCCGCGCCCTCCTTCTTCTCCAACTGGGCCGTAATGCCATTCACATGGGACAGGATCGCGCGAAATTCATCCAGCATCGGGACCGCCGCGGCACGAAACTCATCCACCATCTTCCGGGCTGCCTCTATCAGTTCGACATCCTGTACACACTGGATGTACGAACCGGATCGCATCAGCGGCTGCGGCATGCTTCCCAGGGTGATCTCCACATAGGCATCCCCGGCCACCTCGAATTTCTTCTTCACTTTCGCCAGCGAATCCGCCCGGATGAACTTCCCGAACCGTCCCTTGATGACAAACACCGTTTCCATCCCGCCGTCATCCGCTGGAACGATCTCACCCACCCTCCCGGCCAGGGCCCCCAGAATGCGCACCTCCGCCCCCTCCTGCAATCCATAGGTTCCGTCCTTCGTATTAAACTTCGTCTTCAGATGCAGCTCCTTCTGGAACCACCCCTGCGCGTGGCCAGCCAGATAGATCCCGAGAACCAGAAGGCTAATGCCCAACAGGACAAAACCACCCGCGATCTCATTCGCGTACCTGAACTTGTATGCTCGATTCATCGTCCCCTCCCGCTCACATTGCCACCAGTCGCTCGGCAACCATTCGAAACCGCCTCACAGACCCTATTTCCCGGCACTCCCAGACACGGTCCTCATCGGTAATCCACAGCACCGCCGCCCCATTCCGGCACGCCCCGCAAACCGACTCCACCAACCGCCCCATATCCGCCCGGGGCGCCCCGAACAGCGGCCGCTCAAGGATCACCAGATCCGGAGCCCCGATGAACGCCCGCACCCACTCCAACTTCCTCAGCCTGATCGGGGGCTGCCGGGTCGGCCGTCCGGACGGGATCCCCTCCAGACCGAAACGCCGCGCCAGCACCTGCGCCTCTTCCTGGACATCCGCTTCCTCCCGCCCCGTATGATGGCACTCGGCCATGCAGATATTCTCCATCACATCCAGATTGCTGATCCACCCATAGTGCTCAAACACGCGCCGGATCCGTCCGCGTCGCGCCGCCTGACGTTGCGCCCCCATCCCCGCCCAGTCCTCGCCCAGAAACAGCACCCGTCCCGATTCGGGGGCCACCAGCCCCTCGGCGGCATCCGCCAACGGTGTCCGCTCACACCCCTCCTCAACACGCACCAGCACCATCTCGCCGCGCCTTGCTTCCAATGAAAAACCCTCGATGCCCGCTATGTGCGACAACGTCGCGGGAATCGTCACCCCCTCAAAGGCCAACACAACGGGCGCCCCGCCTATGGATGGGTCGTCATGCATACGTCAACACCGAGACAATCACCGAAATAACCAACAGCGTCATCGTAGACCGCACCACGGTTCGTGTCACCGCCTGCGGAATATCCGTCGCCACCCCCTCCACCGAAAGCCCCTCTATGCTGGCAATCACCGCGCTCATCAGACCGGGCAGCAACGTCTTGGCCAAAAGATTGTAGAAGTCACCCGGCGCCATCCCCCGGAACACACTGCGCGCGAATATGCCCGGCGAATCCGGCCCCGTTCCCAGCAATGCCCCGCAAAAATACCCGGTCGCCAACGACACCACGATGAACACCACCGTCAGGCACAACACGCACAGCGCCAGCGATACCGCCCTCGGCATGACCAGATACAGCAACGGGTCAATCCCCTGGGCATCCAACACCCCCACCTCGTTCCTTACCCGCATCGCCGCCATTTCAGCCGCCATCGCGGTCGCACTCCTGCCAATCACAATGAAGTTCACCAGCAGGGGCCCCACCTCACGGACCACAATCGTCACCAGCAAGGGCCCGAGAAGTTCCGACTGCCCCAACCGGCCCATCCAGACCTGCGCCTGCACCACAATGGAAATGCCCGCCAGCAACGCCACGAAACTTACAAACCCCAGCGCATCAGTCCCGGTAAACAGGATCTGCCGCCCCAGAACCGCCCGCGTCGTCCGCCGCCAGGATCCCGGACGCACCGCCAACACAATGACCGCCCATGCAACGGACATCAAGTAGCAAAGGCGCCCATAACCACTAATGGCAGCCCCCCCAATGGAGTTCAAAATCGACATCGGATAAAGTTAGCCGCGCAAGCCCCTTGCTTCAAGCCTATTATCACCTCCGCACGGCCACACCGCATGTTCTCTCTTGCTCTCAAATGTTACCTATAGCAACATCCTCGCCATGAGTGCTTCCAAGCCGAACATTCCTCAAAATGGGAAAAAAGTGGTGGTCGTGGGATCCGGACCCGGCGGACTGACGGCGGCAATGCTGCTGGCTGGACAGGGCTTTTCCGTTACGGTTTACGAGAAAGAGTTGCATGAGGGCGGGCGCAATGAGGCCCTGTATCTCGGACGGAATCGGGAATACGTTTTCGACACCGGCCCAACGTTTCTGATGATGACCCCCGTCCTGCGTGAAATGTTCGCGTGCGTCGGACGCACCTTGGAGGATTACTGCAAGGTCATTCCCCTGGATCCCATGTACCGGCTGAGTTTTCCCGATGGCAAAGTGATGGACATCACCCCCGATCCCAACCGTATGGAGAATCAGATCCGGAAGAACTTCCCCGGCGAGTTCATGACCCGTGAACACTTGCGCTTCGATAAAATGTACCCCTGCCTGAAAAAAGACTACTCCTCCTGGTATTCCATGTTGTCACCGCCCCTTCTCAGGGCCTTGCCCCATCTGGCGCTGACAAAAACCCTTTTCCGGAATCTCGGACGCTATTTCAAGGACGAGTATTTGAAAATATGCTTCACGTTTCAGGCCAAATACCTGGGAATGTCACCCTGGGAATGTCCTGCGGCATTCACCATCATTCCCTTCATTGAACACCATTTTGGCATCGACCATGTCGAGGGCGGCTTAAGCCAAATCTCCGGCGCCATGGCCAGGGTCATCAGGGAGTTGGGCGGCACTCTCGAACTCGGGAAACCCGTGCGCAAAGTCATCACTGAAGCTGGCCGCGCCAAGGGCGTCGAACTACGCGACGGAACCCGCGTCGAGGCCGACGCGGTTGTGTTGAACGCCGATTTCGGGCATGCCATGACGACGTTGTTCGATCAGGGCGTAATCAGGAAATACAGCGGAGACCGTCTGAAGAAGAAGAAATTTTCCTGCTCGACCTTCATGCTGTATCTGGCGGTGGACAAACTTTACGACGAACCGCACCACCATGTTGTCTTTGCCGACCAGTACCGTGTCAATATAGACGACATTGCCGTTCATAAACGGCTGTCAAAGGATATGTCCATCTACGTCCGAAACGCCTGTGTCACGGATCCCACGCTGGCGCCCCGGGGTCATTCGGCGCTCTACGTCCTGGTTCCGGTCCCTAATCAAACCTCCGGCATAGACTGGAATCCGGATTTGCGAAAAGAGTATCGCGACCTCATCATTTCAAGACTGGAACAGAAGACCTCCATGAAGGACCTGTCCCGGCACATCGTCGCCGAAACCATGATCAGTCCCGCAGACTGGGAGACTCGGGGGGTACACCTGGGAGCTACCTTCAACCTGGGGCACCATATCGACCAGATGCTTTACCTGCGCCCCCGCAACCGGTTTGAAGAAGTGAAGAACTGCTATCTGGTGGGCGGCGGCACACACCCCGGATCAGGACTTCCCACGATTTACGAATCGGCCCGCATTTCAACAGGACTTCTGAGCAAGGATATCTGCGAGGGGTAATCGGCATGAAGTCATTCATTCAGAGGGCCGTTCTATTGCTGGCATTGACAGCCGCAGGCCAAGCCGCAGATCTGACCGTGATCGTTTCGGGCTTGAGGGGAGGAAGCGGCTTTCTGCGCGTGGCGCTTTTTGAGTCTGCAAAAGGATTCCCGGGTGAGGTCACGCACTCGCTAACCCGTCAGTCGCTGGATCTGACGGCACACCCGAAGGGCCAGCCTGTAACCGTGGTATTCAAGAACCTTCCCGACAAGAAATATGCGGTCAGCCTGTTCCACGACGAGGATGCTGATGGAAAACTGAAAACCAGTTGGCTCAGGACCCCCAGGGAGGGAACCGGGACATCGAACAACCCCCCCCGCAGACTGGGTCCGCCGGAATTCGAATCATCATCTTTTGAAATCCGGGGAGACCGGACCATTTCAGTGGTCGTTTCATACGAGCCATGACGCCCGGTGCACGGCGATGTGTTGTACCTTCCCTATTACTGCCAGTAGCCGAGTTTCTCAAGGTTCGCCTCACCCTCTTCTTGTGCCCCTCGGGTGACCCGCTGTAACGGCCACGGCGGTCATCTGCTTCTTTTGTGCCTCGACACCTCGGTGCTGCGCTCTTATGTGGAGTTCAAAATCGACACCCGAAACGCCAGCCACGCAAGCCCCGTGCTTCAGTCCAGTCATCACCCCACCAACCACCACTCTTGTCCTTTGCCCACACTTCCTATAATGTTGCTCACTTTACAGAACCTCATCCGCATGAGTCATAGCAAGGTCAGTATTCACAAACATTCCGGTCTCTCCTCCGACAATCCCCTCCCTGACGGAGTCCTGATCAAACGACTCCTGCGGCTCGCCTGGCAATTCAGGACCGGATGCCTCAGGGTACTGCTGCTCCAAATCGCCCTGCTGATTCTCGGGCTGTTCGGACTGGGCCTAACCGGACTTGGCATCGACTACCTTCGCTGCCAACTGCAGCCCACGGCCCCCCAACCCCACTGGCCTTTCGGAATGGCCCCGCCTGCCGACTGGCATACATCAGCCGTCATTCTCGCCATCGCTTCCGCCATCCTTGGCTTCGCCTCTTTGCGCGCCCTGCTGAATTACAGTTATTCAGTCCAATTCGCGATCCTCCTGCAACGCGAAATCGTCGTCCACCTGCGCGCCACTGTCTTCGAAAAACTCCAATCCCTGAGTTTCCGCTTCTTTGACGATAACGCCAGCGGCTCCATCATCAACCGCGTCACCGGCGACGTCCAATCCACGCGCCTGTTCGTCGATGGCGTCATCATGCAGGGCATCATCATGCTCCTCTCACTCTCCTTCTACCTGTTCTATATGCTGAGCATTCACGTCAAACTCACCCTCTGCTGCCTCAGCGCCACCCCCCTCATCTGGCTGCTGACCTCCATCTACTCGCGCCGCATGGCCCCCGCCTACCTGCGCAACCGCACCTTGGTCGATAAACTGATCTTGTCCCTCTCGGAAACCATTCAGGGCATCCACGTCGTCAAGGGCTTCGCCAGGGAACCTGAACTGACCGCCCGATTCGCCGACGCAAACCGCAACGTCCGCGACCAGAAGCGCTGGATCCTTAACCAATCAAGCGTATTCGCCCCGCTCATCGGTTTTGTGACCCAGATCAATCTGGTCATCCTTCTGGCGTACGGAGGCTATTTGGTCATCCGGGGCAACCTGCCCCTCGGCACTGGCCTCGTGGTTTTTGCCGGCCTTCTCCAACAGTTCTCCGGCCAGGTTGCCAGCATTGCCACCCTGGCCAACAGCGCCCAGGAAAGCCTGACCGCCGCCCGCCGCGTCTTCGAAGTGTTGGATGCCCCTGTCGAGATCCAAAGTCTCCCCACTGCCATCCCCCTCCCCCGTCTCCGCGGGGTGGTCACATTCGAACATGTCTCCTTTGCCTATGAACCGGACCTCTGGGCCCTTCAGGACATCTCGTTCGAGACCCAGGCGGGTCAACGCATCGCCATCGTCGGCCCCGCCGGATCGGGGAAAAGCACCCTGCTAAGCCTCATCCCCCGGTTCTATGACCCGCAACGCGGATGCATCCGCGTCGACGGCCACAAACTGACCGATGTCAACCTTGAGGATCTGCGGCACAGTGTCGCCATGGTCTTTCAGGAAAGCTTCCTTTTTAGCAATACCATCGCCGCCAACATCGCCTTTGGCAACCCCGCCGCCACCCCTGACGCCATCCGCGACGCCGCCCGCATCGCCGGTGCCCATGAGTTCATCATGCAAAGTCCCGACGGCTACAACACGGTCCTGCGCGAAGGTGGCGCCAATCTCTCCGGCGGCCAGCGGCAACGCCTCGCCATCGCCCGGGCCATCCTCCTCAACCCCGCCATCCTCATGCTCGATGACCCCACCGCCGCCATCGATCCCCAAACCGAACACGAAATCCTCGACTCCATGGAAAGCGCCATGCAAGGCCGCACCACCTTCATCGTCGCCCACCGTATCAGCACCCTCCGGAAAGCGGACCAAATCCTGGTTCTCGATCGCGGCCGCATCATCCAGACGGGCACACACGAGGAACTGATACGGTCGCGGGGCCCCTATCAGCGCCTGGCATCCCTTCAGATGGCGGATACTGAAAGCCTCCAGATCCTCGGATCCCGTCCTCCGCCACGCGATACCGCCACAGGAAACGAGGGCAGGACTCCATGAGCCGGCCAGCACCTTCCCCGCTTTCCATTACCCGTACGAATCCAACGGACACCGCCGGAGAGGCCGTCAAACGCCCACTCGATGTTGCCCTCCTGAGTCGGCTCCTCAGTCATCTCCGGGCCTATCCACGACTGCGTAACTGGTTGACGGGCCTTGTCATCCTGAGGGCCATCCAGTTACCGCTCCTTGCCTGGGCGACAGGCGCCGTCATCAACGGCCCCATCAGCCGCGGCGACATCCAAGGCACCTTCATCGGCGCCATGGCCTTCGGCCTGCTCGCCTTGCTCACCCAGGTCAGCTTTTCCTTCCGCATGCGGCTGGGGCTGCAAATCGGCGAGAATGTCATCCATGACCTGCGCCTGCGCCTCTTCCGCCATCTGCTGTCCATGCCCGTATCGTTTTTTAACCGCATGAAACTCGGCCGGATCATCAACCGCATGTCCACCGATGTCGAATCCGTGCGTGTCGGCGTACAGGACGTCTTCTTCGTGGGGTGCGTCCAGGGCGGCTCGAGCCTGGTCGCCGGCCTCATCATGCTCTGGATCGACTGGCGCCTCTTCCTGGTCGTCATGATCATGGGCCCCATCATCCTGTTCCTGAATCACACCTTCCGTTCGCGCCTCAGCGACGCCAACCGCGCCGCACAGGAAAGTTACAGCCGCATCACCGCGACCCTTGCCGAATCCGTCAACGGCATCCGCGTAACCCAGGGGTTCTCCCGCCAGGCCCTGAATGCCGATCTCTTCCAGGACCTTGTCCGCGATCACTCCGGCTATATCCTCACCCAAGCCAGAACCTCGGCCGTGTTCCTGCCGCTTTTGGAGTTCAGCTCCCAACTCGTCAGCGCCCTGCTCATCCTGGCCGGGGGTTCCCTCGTCATGCTCTCCGTCCACCCCATCACCATCGGCACGCTGATCCAGTTCCTCTTCCTGTCCGGCATCTTCCTTGCCAACGTCAGGGAACTGGGCACCCTCTATAACAATGCCATGATGGCCATGGCCGGCGCCGAACGCGTCTTCCAACTCCTGGACACCCAGCCGGAATGGACCGATGCCGACAATGCGCACGACCTGCCACCGATTGCCGGGCGCATCGAGTGCCGCCACCTCACGTTCGCCTATGAGCCCGCCCACCCGGTTCTGCACGACATCGGCCTCGTCGTCGAACCCGGCCAGACCGTGGCCATCGTCGGCCATACCGCCAGCGGCAAGAGCACGCTCGTCAACCTCATCGCCAAGTTCTACCTCCCGACCGCCGGCGACATCCTCATCGACGGCATTTCCGTCCGCTCCATCCGCGGCGATTCACTCCACCGCCAAATGGCCATCATTCACCAGCAGAATTTCCTCTTTACCGGCACCGTCATGGACAACATCCGCCTCGGACGGCCTGCCGCTTCCGATGACAATATCCGGGAGGCCGCCCGCCAACTGGATTGCCTGGATCTGCTCGAGGCCCTGCCGGAGGGGTTGCAGACCACCGTGGGTGAACGCGGCACCGGCATCTCGCTCGGTCAGCGCCAACTGGTCTGCTTTGTGCGCGCCCTGCTCGCCGACCCCCGCCTCCTCATCCTCGATGAAGCCACCAGTTCCATTGACACCATCACCGAGGTCCGGATTCAGAAGGCGCTCGCCAATCTCCTCAAGGGCCGCACCTGTTTCGTCATCGCCCACCGCCTGAGCACCGTCCGCAACGCCGACCTGGTCCTGGTCATGGAACGCGGCCGCATCATTGAAAAGGGGCGTCACCTGGACCTGCTCGCCCGGCGCGGGGTCTACTCCAACCTCTACCGCCAGTTCATCCGCATGGGTGTGGGCGGCATCCGGCCAACCGCCTCGCCGTGATTTCAATCACATGAACCGCAGCATCACCCACGGCGTGAACGCCACCGCCGCCAGGCCCGACTGAACCGCCAGCGCCGTTCGCCACTCCGCCCTCCCTACCGGTTGAGCGCCGGGTGATATCACCCCGGCCAGCCTCATCATCCAGAACGAAGCCAGCGCTGGCACCAGCAACAGCGCCATCCCCACATCCACAGGCCGCAGATGCAGGAACCCGCATGCCGCCGGCCATACTAGCAACCCCAGCCCGCCCGCCATCGCTCCTTTGAACGAAAATCGTTCCCCGGGCAGCCACGGCAGCAGCAGGGGCCCCAGCACAACCCCGCTCAGCCACCCCGTCACCAGCGCAATCAAGGTCGGCGGCGCCTCACGCCCCACGTGCTCCAGCGAAAACCATCCCGCCCTGAACCCGGCCATCCCTCCGATCAACACCAGAAGGGGAATCATGACCTTGCCACTGGCCATAATGACGCCGGGAATCACCGCAAACCGTTTTCCAATGGTCATCATCTCACTCACGCCATTCCTTATACCCTAACACCCATATCCCTTGCACATGATTCTTGCCGGAAGCTTGACTTCTGAGGCCGCCTCCTGCACGTTTCACCCAATGAAGAAGTTACGAACGATTCTCTTCTGGTTGTTCTTTTCCATCCTTGGCGCAGGCTCGCTGGCAGTCATCTCCTTCCACCGGGGCGAAACAATCAGCGCCCTGTGGTTTGTTACCGCCACCATCTGCTCGTTCATGATCAGTTACCGATTCTACAGCAAATGGCTGGCAACCAAGGTGCTGATGCTCGATGAACGCCGCGCCACGCCGGCATTCACCCGCGAGGACGGCAAGGACTACGTCCCGACCAACCGCTGGATTGTCTTCGGCCACCACTTCGCGGCCATTGCCGGCCCCGGCCCGCTGGTTGGACCGGTTCTCGCCTCCCAGTTCGGCTACCTGCCCGGCACCCTCTGGATCCTGATCGGCGGAACCCTTGGCGGGGCCGTGCATGATGCCGTGGCCCTGTTCTGCTCCATGCGCCGGGGCGGAAAATCACTGGGGCAAATGGTCAGGGAGGAAGTCGGGCCTTTCGCCGGTGGAATCGCCCTGATCGCCATTCTCTGCATCATGGTGATCCTGATCGCCGTGCTGGGCCTGGTCGTGGTCAAGGCGCTTGCCGAAAGCCCCTGGGGCCTTTTTACCGTCGCCGCCACCATTCCTATCGCCCTGTTCATGGGCATCTACCTTCGCCTGATGCGCCCCGGCCGCGTCGCCGAAGTCTCGGTCATCGGCGTCATCCTGCTCCTCCTCGCGGTCTGGGGGGGACAGTATGTCCACGCCTCCGCTTGCTGGTCACCCTGGTTCACCCGCAGCGGCACCTGGCTGGCCTGGGGCATCATCGGCTACGGATTGCTGGCGTCCATCCTGCCCGTCTGGCTCCTGCTCGCCCCGCGCGACTACCTGAGTTCCTTCATGAAGATCGGAACCGTCATCATCCTCATGATCGCCATCCTCTGGGTCGCCCCGCAAATCCGCATGCCCAAACTGACCAGTTTCATCTTCGGCAACGGACTTGTCATCCCCGGCAAACTGTTCCCGTTCGTCTTCATCACTGTCGCCTGCGGAGCCATCTCGGGATTCCACGCCTTGATCTCCACCGGCACCACCCCGAAGTTGATCACCCATGAATCCACCGTACGCTCCGTGGCCTATGGCGCCATGATCACCGAAATGGCTGTCGGCATCATGGCCCTGATTGCCGCCTGCGCCCTGGAACCCGGCCAGTACTTCGCCATCAACATGAAAGGCGAACCCGCTTCCGTGGTGGCCAGAGTCCTGGCCGCAGGGTTCCCGGTCAGCGCCACCGATATGGCCGCCCTCGCCACCGATGTCGGAGAAAAAACGCTCTTCGGCCGAACCGGCGGGGCCCCCACCTTCGCCGTCGGCATGGCCCGCATGTTCAGCGACGCCCTCGGCAGCAAGGCCATGATGGGACTCTGGTACCATTTTGCCATCATGTTCGAGGCCCTCTTCATCCTCACCACCATCGACGCCGGCACACGCGTCGGCCGGTTCCTCCTGCAGGACGTCCTGAAGCATGTCTGGCACCCCCTCGGCAACACCGCCTCCTATCCGGCGAACCTGGTCTCCAGTATGCTCTTCGTCGGCGCCTGGGGTTGGTTCCTCTACCAAGGCGTCGTCGACCCGCTCGGCGGCATCAACAGTCTCTGGCCGATCTTCGGCATTGCCAATCAGTTGCTGGCCGTAATCGCCCTCTCCCTCGGCACCACCGTCCTGATCAAGATGAACCGTGAACGCTACGTTTGGGTCACTGCCATTCCCCTGGCCTTCCTGCTGGTTGTGACCATGACCGCCGGCTGGCAGAAGATATTCCATGCCGACGCCGGCGGGTTCATCCCTGCGATTGTTTCGCTTCGCTCCCAAGTGGCCGCCGCACCGACAACCGCCGAGGCGGGCAAGTTGGCCTCCCAGATATTCAATAATCAGGTGGACATCGCGATCACCGCGGTCTTTATGGTACTGGTACTGCTCATCGTCGCCGCCAGCGCCCGACTCTGGTTCCTGTTGCTGGCTGGCAAGGCGCCCCGCCATCTCTGCGAGGACCCCGCCATCCCCCACCCTGACCTGGTGGTGACAGAAGGATGACTTTTCACACCCCCAGCGACATGCGTCCGCAATACAGTTTCTTGATTCCGTCTGCCAGACACCTTATCCTCGCGTCAGATGGATGGACATACTGATGATCACGCATCTTGAACGACATCGAATGCACCGCATCGGATGGTTGCGTGCCGCCGTCATGGGCGCCAATGACGGCATTGTCTCCACCGCCAGCCTCATCCTGGGCGTGGCTGCCGCCGGCGCAAATCCAAAGACCATCTTTATCACTGGCGTCGCGGGCCTGGTGGCCGGCGCCATGTCCATGGCCGCTGGCGAGTACGTTTCCGTCAGCTCACAGGCCGACACCGAAAATGCCGACCTGGAACGCGAACGCAAGGAACTGGCCGCCGACCCCGCCCACGAACATGCCGAACTGGCCGCCATCTATGTTGATCGCGGCCTCGATCAGGCGCTCGCCGACAAGGTCGCCACCCAGTTGATGGATCACGACGCGCTTGGCGCCCACTGCCGCGATGAGTTGGGAATCTCCGAACTGACGAGCGCGCGCCCCATTCAAGCCGCCCTCGCTTCCGCCGCCACCTTTGCAGCAGGCGCCATCTTACCCATCCTTCTCATCCTGCTTGTGCCGCCCAAGGCCATCATGGGCACAGTTGCAGGGAGTTCCCTCTGCTGCCTCGCCCTGCTGGGCTCTTTCTCGGCCCGTGCAGGCGGCGCCTCCATCCTGTCCGCCGCCGCACGGGTGACCTTTTGGGGCGCCCTGGCCATGGCCTTGACCTCAGGCGTCGGCGCCCTGTTCGGAGTGGACACCTGACACCGCCATGAAAAACACCTTCCTTGTTAGCTGCCTGGTGATCCTGATGTACGCAAGCCCTCTTCCCGCCGCGGACCAGTCCGCCACGGTTGCAATAGGCGATTCGATCCCCACCGTCGTTGAGAAACTCGGTAAACCGAACGGGATCATCACAGGAAAGCAACGGAGCACTTATTACTACGAACAAGGCACCATTGACTTTATGACCGGCCGGGTTCACCGGGTCTGGCTCGTCTCAGGGGAAGAGGCCCGTCAACGAACCGCCCGACGTGAACAGGAAGAACGGAATCGCATCCACCAAGAGGAGAATGAGCGCAAACGATTGACCGAGGCCGGTGACGCCGAGTTGGCCAAAATCCAAGCGGATAAATCATTCCTGGACCGATCCCCCGCTGATCGGCTGGACTATTGGACGCAGTTCGCAAAACGCTATCCTTATACCGATATCGCCACCCCCATGACCCAGACCGCCGCAGCCGTCACCGCTGAACAGAAGAAAGACGATGCCGACAATGAACTTGTCACATTGAACAGGCGCGCGGGCGCCATCCAGGAACGATTCAAGACACTCGACTCGGACTATGCGGCTTCGCTAGCCAACTGGAAACGCACCGAAATCAGCACCGAACGCGCCAAACTAAAGGAAGAACTTGCCGCCATCGAAACCCGGGTTCGCGATTTGACATCAGGCAAGTGAACCGCGCCACCTCCCCCTGGAGGCCCAGACCCCGTTTTTCCTGTAGCCCCCAAAAAAAAGAAGCGGCCCGGATTGAAAATCCGGACCGCCATCGCTTAGCACCATCCATTACTGGACACTTACTTCGCTGCGGGAACCACAGGCGCCACCGGTGCAACGGGTGCAACAGGAGGTACAGGAGCCACACGCACAACAGGAGCCGCTGCCGCCTTCTTATGCTTGTTCCCGTGCCCCTTGAGTTCTGCCTTCGTCAAGTAACCGTCTTTATCGGTGTCCGCGGCAGTGAACTTCGCTTCCGCATCGCCTTTGGTAACCATCGTCTCGAACTCCGCAAGACTCAACTTGCCGTCACCATCCGCATCGGCCTTGGCAAAGGCATTACCCTTCGCGTGGGCTTTGGGAGCAGCGCCCTGTTCAGCCATGACAACCATTGACGACGCGATGACCATGCTCAACCCAATCACACCAATCTTCTTCATCTCTTTTATGCCTTTCGTTGATGTTTGCGACTAACCTTATTGGAAGCAAAACGTGGGACTGTGCCGCTTTATTGCATCAGGCAACAAGTTATTCTGGTCGCCCCGGCGGAAGCTCTGTCCCTCATCCCAACTTTCTTCACCCGCGGAAACACAATCTCAAGCCTCCACCGTGAGTTCGCCCTTCCTCGCCTCGACCTTGAGAGTCCCCCCCTCCTTCAATTGACCCCCAATCAAGAGACGCGCCGCCACCGTCTCCACCCGCTGCTGGATCAACCGTTTCAACGGCCGCGCCCCATACACCGGACTATACCCCTCCTTTGCCAACAATTCGCGCGCCGCCGCCGTAACCGTCAACTCCACCCTCTGTTCCGCCAACCGGTGCCGCAATTCATCCATCTGCAGATCAACAATCATCCCGATCTCGCCCAGCGTCAGCGGCTTGAACAACACCACGTCATCCACACGGTTCAGGAATTCAGGCCGGAACCCCCGCCGCAATTCATCCATGACCTCCCGGCGTGCCCCCTCCCTGATCTTCCCATCCTCGTCAATCCCCTCCAGCAGCACCGGCGACCCGACATTGCTGGTCATGATGACAATCGTATTCTTGAAGTTCACCGTCCGCCCGTGCGAGTCAGTCAACCGCCCATCCTCCAGGATCTGCAACAGGATGTTGAAGACATCGTGGTGCGCCTTCTCGATCTCATCAAAAAGGATCACCGAATAGGGTTTGCGGCGCACCGCCTCCGTCAACTGCCCCCCCTCCTCGTACCCGATGTATCCCGGCGGGGCCCCCACCAGTCGCGATACCGTGTGCTTCTCCATGTACTCGCTCATGTCAATCCGCACCAGATTATCCTCCGAGTCGAATAATGCCGCCGCCAGCGTCTTGGCCAGTTCCGTCTTGCCCACCCCCGTCGGCCCCAGGAAAATAAAGGACCCGATCGGCCGGCGTGGATTCTTGATGCCCGCCCGCGCCCGCAGCACCGCGTCAGCCACCGCCTGCACCGCCTCATCCTGGCCCACCACCCGCCCGTGCAACACGTCACCCAACTGCAGCAGTTTCTCCCGCTCCCCCTGGAGCAAACGCGTCAACGGTATGCCCGACCAGCGCGATACCACTTCCGCGATCTCTTCCTCCGTGACCTCCTCGCGCAACAGGGAGCGCCCCGCCCCCTTCTCCGCCGTCTTCTGCATCGCCGCCAGTTTGCGCTCCAACTCTGGAATCGTCCCGTGCCGGAGTTTGGCCAAGCGGTCGAGATCATACTTGCGCTCGGCCTCCTCGCTCTCCCGCCGGGCCTGCTCCAGTTGCCCGCGGATGGCCTGCACCCCGGCAATGGCCTTCTTCTCGTTGTCCCACTG
>JBIJCW010000133.1:0-6441 GCA_044344495.1 Kiritimatiellia bacterium
TCCCACTGTGCACGCATGGCGTCAGATTGCCCCTTCAAGTCGGCCAACTCCTTCCGCAATGCCTTCAGCCGCGCCTTGCTGCCCTCATCCTTTTCCTTTTTCAGCGCCGTCTCCTCGATTTCCAGGCGCATGACTTTGCGGGTGATTTCATCCATCTCCGCAGGCATGGAGTCAATCTCCGTACGGATCGACGCACAGGCTTCGTCCATCAGGTCAATGGCCTTGTCCGGCAGAAACCGGTCACTGATGTACCGGTCGGACAAGACCGCCGAGGCCACCAGGGCGGCATCCGTGATCCGCACCCCGTGATGCACCTCAAAGCGCTCCTTGAGACCGCGCAGGATCGAGATCGTATCCTCCACCGAGGGGGCGTCCACCAGCACCGGCTGGAACCGGCGTTCCAGCGCCGCATCCTTCTCCACATGCTTTCGGTACTCATCCAGCGTCGTCGCCCCGATGCAATGCAATTCTCCGCGCGCCAACATCGGCTTGAGCATATTGCCCGCATCGGTGGACCCCTCCGTTCGTCCTGCTCCCACAATGGTGTGTACCTCATCAATGAACAGGATGATCCGCCCTTCCGCCGATTTGATCTCCGTCAGAACCGCCTTCAATCGCTCCTCGAACTCACCGCGGTATTTCGCGCCGGCCATCAGGGCGGTCATGTCCAGCGAGAAGATCGTCCGCTCCTTCAGTCCCTCCGGTACATCGCCACGCAGGATCCGGTGCGCCAGTCCCTCCACAATGGCCGTCTTGCCAACCCCCGGCTCACCAATCAACACCGGGTTGTTCTTCGTCTTGCGGGAAAGGATCCGGATGACACTCCGGATCTCCACATCACGCCCGATCACCGGGTCCAGTTTCCCCTGCCGGGCCATCTCGACAAGATCCGTTCCATACTTGGTCAGCGCTTCGTACGCGCCTTCCGGATTCGTACTCGTCACCCTCTGATTCCCCCGCACCGCCGTCAATGCCTCCAGGAACCGCGCCCGGTCAATCCCCGCCTGCGACAGCAACTTGAGCGCCACCGAGTCCTTCCCCTCCTCAAAGAAAGCCAACATCAAGTGCTCGACCGACACGTACTCATCCCGCAGACGCTTCGCCTCATCGCCGGCCCGTACCAAAAGATGGTTCAGCCGTTGCGTCACATAAACCTTGCCTGCCTCCGTGGCGCCTCCGCGTACCTTGGGACGCCGATCCAATTCCTGCTCCACCTTCGCCTGAAACTCGGCTGGCCTCACCCCAATCCGCTCCAATAGACGCGGAATCAATCCCGCTTCCTGCATGACCAACGCCAACAACAAATGCTCGCCATCCACTTCCTGATGGCTCAACCGAACTGCGGTTTCCTGCGCCGTCGCCAGCGCTTCCTGCGCCTTCTGCGTCAATTTCGATGAATCAAACATAACTCACCCGCCTTTCAATAATTCAATAAAACATTCAGCAGTTTGCATTCCAACTTAGCACGTCGCAGGATCAACGTCACTTATCATGCTTGTAATCAAAGTATTGCAACTAACAGTTCAAAACCTCTCACAAGCTCGAGAGCGCCATTGTGACGCTATTACACATCGCGCCATCAGCGCCACTATGACGCTATTTTGTCGATGGACAGGCAAGAATTATGTCGTCCAAGGATCGCTTTGGAACATGGTGAACATCCTGAGGATCGCGCCAGTACTTGATGTTCCCGTTGTCAACAGGATCAATCACCACGGTTTCGGCAGGTTTGCCAAGCGCAAGGACCAGCAGGATTTCATAGTTCCCGGGAATGGCCAGCACCTGCGCCAAGATCTCCCGCTGAATGGATGCGATGATGCATCCACCCATCCCGGCCTCTGCCGCCCCAAGAAGAATGCTCTGCGCGGCGATCCCATGATCACAAAAGGAACCGCTGACGGAATCGCGGTCCGCCAGAATGATCACATAAGCCGCCGGTCGCTCCCCTTCCGCAGGCCCAGCCCAGTGAATAAGGTATCCAGCCCACGCCAGGCAGGAAAAGATCTTCGCGTTGAGCGCGGAATCAACCGACAGGACATAGTGCAATGGTTGGCGGTTTGCTCCGGAGGCAGATAAACGCGCCAGATCCACCCATTCCCTCAACTGGCTCTCCTTGATAACCACATCTTGCTGGAATTTCCGGAAACTCCTGTTCTTCAGCACCAGCTCTTTAATCGTCATGCCACACCCTTTCAGCTAGTCCAGTCATATATCCATCTCAACAAGGCATTGAACCAAACCCAGGTCAAGGTTAGAAGACTATTCCAACCGCAAATCCAGCCACCGCAAATTCCGCTTGACCCTGCCCCGGCAATATGGCAGCTTAATGCGTAATGAATGTCGCTAAACCCATCGCAACCGTCGCTGATAACGTGGAATTGGTTCTGCGGACGGACGGGTTGTACCTGGTACTGGTACTTACCCCGCGGTGGGATGGTGATTGCTGATCAGGCAAGTCACCATGGCGCGAAACCAACCCACCGCAAAAAGCGGTGGGTTTTTTTGTTGGAATACATATAATCGGGCGATCAGGAGAGGAAGGAACTATGCGAAAAGGATCCAAGTGTGTTGTCGATGCCATTGCGGACGCCGGGGTGAAGACTGTCTTCGGATTGCCCGGCGGCACTGTTCTGGATATCTTTTCTGAACTCCACCGCGCGCCATTCGAGTTTGTTCTCGTGCGGCACGAACAGGGCGCCGTCCATATGGCCGATGGGTATGCCCGCGCCACCGGCAAGCCTGGATGCTGCATCGTGACTTCCGGTCCCGGCGCCACCAATGCCGTCACCGGACTCGCCACCGCCAACATGGACGGCATCCCTCTCGTCTGCATCTCCGGCCAGGTTCCCTCTTCCATGATCGGCAACGACGCCTTCCAGGAGGCCGACACCACCGGGATCACCCGGCCGGTTACCAAACATAACTACCTCGTCAAAAGCGTGGATGATCTTCCCGACATCATTGCCGAGGCTTTCGTCATCGCCCAGAGCGGACGCCCCGGCCCCGTCCTGGTCGATATCCCCAAGGACATCCAGCAAAAAAACACGGAGTCCGTCTTTTCCGGCAAAGTCGAGCGACGCGGACTCAAACCGATCTACGCACCGGATCCCCACCAGATCTCCAAACTGGTCAAGGCCATCAGCAACTCCACCCGGCCGGTGATCCTGGCGGGTGGCGGCGTCATCGGCGGCAATGCATCCGCCGAATTGACCGCCTTCGCCCGCAAAGCCAGGATACCGGTTACCACCACCCTCATGGGTATCGGCGGATTCCCGGACACGGATCCGCTCGCCCTGCGCATGCCCGGCATGCACGGCAGCGTGGCCGCCAACAGCGCCATCAGCGAATGCGACCTGATCATCTCCGTCGGAGCCCGGTATGATGACCGCGTGACCGGCAAGCTATCACACTTTGCACCCCATGCCATCAAGGCCCACATCGACATCGATCCCTCCGCCATCTCCAAAAGCGTTGCCATCGACATCCCCGTCATCGGCCACGTCAAACCGGTGCTGAAGGAATTGTTCCGGTTGGTCGCCCCCGCAAATCGCAAGGAATGGCTCGCCCGGTGCCGGACGTGGTGCACAGAATCGCCTTTCGCCTACGACAGGAACGAAACCGCGCTACTGCCCCAGTTCGTCATCGAGAAGATCGACGAGGTCACGAAGGGCGAGGCCATCATCGTCACCGATGTGGGTCAGCACCAGATGTGGGCGGCCCACTTCTACCGCTACACTGAACCGCGCACCTTTATCAGTTCCGGCGGCCTCGGCACCATGGGGTTCGGCCTCCCGGCCGCCATCGGCGCGCAGGCAGCCTTCCGGAATCGCAAGGTTGTCACCATCAGCGGCGATGGCAGCATCCAGATGAACTTCCAGGAACTGGTGGTCGCCGTCGAACACGACCTCCCCATCACCGTCGTCATCCTGAACAACGGTTATCTCGGCATGGTCCGGCAATGGCAGGAAATGTTCTACAAGAAGGAATACTCCGGCGTCCGCCTCGGTCAGGACCTGCGCACCAAGGTCGAGCGCATCCAATCCAAACCACCGGCGTATCTGCCGGACTTCGTGAAACTTGCGGAAGCCCACGGCGCCGTCGGCATGCGGGTGACCCACAAGGACGAAGTCACCTCAACCCTTAGAAAGGCCATCGCCATGCCACGACCCGTCGTCGTGGAATGCATCGTGAAACCCGAGGAAAACGTCTACCCGATGGTCCCCGTCGGGCACGCCTTGAACGAAATGCTGCTCCGGATGATCTGACAGGAATAACGCCATGAACAATACCAGCGAAAACCAGAAACATACCATCACCGCCCTGCTCGAAAACCGCCCCGGCGTCCTCGCGCGTGTCGTCGGCCTGATCTCCGGACGCGGCTATAACATCGAGAGCCTGAACGTCGGCCCAACCCAGGATCCGAGCATCTACCGCCTGAATATGCAGGTCCCCGGCGATGAACGCGTCCTGGAACAGATCAGCAAGCAACTCGACAAGCAGGTGGATGTCATCAAGGTGACTGACCTGACCAAGGAACCCTTCCTGAACCGGGAATGCATCCTCGTGCGCGTCGCCGCCACACGCAAAACCCGCTCCGAAATCATCGAACTGGCCGACGTCTTCGGCGGAAGTGTCGTTTCCGTCCGCGCCGATTCCCTGGTCATTCACCTGGCCGCCGAACAGGAAACCGTTGTCGATTTCCTTGAACTCATGAAACCGTTCAAGGTCCTGGATGTCTCCAGGTCCGGCATCATCGCCATGGATAAGGATTGATCCACAACGACTCCACTCACCGTTCACCACCATAAGCGGGACCGCACCATGAGTACCAAACAGGACAAGAACAGGGTCATCATCTTCGACACAACCCTTCGCGACGGCGAACAGGCGCCCGGCTGTAGCCTCAATCACCGGGAAAAACTCGAGATCGCCTACGCCCTCGCCGCCTTGAAAGTCGATGTGATCGAGGCCGGCTTCCCCATCGCCTCGCCCGACGACTTTAACGCCGTGCATGCCATCGCCGGGAGCGTGACCGGCCCCACCATCGCCGCCCTGGCCCGCACCGTGGAGAAGGACATTGAACGCGCCGGCAACGCCATTGCCCCCGCTGCCAAACGACGAATCCACACCTTCAGCTCCGGCAGCGATGTCCACCTGGAGAAGATCCTCAGGATGACCCGCGCCCAGAACATCGAACGCTCTGTCAAGGCCGTCCAGTTTGCCCGCACCTTCACCAACGACGTGGAATACTCCGCCCAGGACACCACCCGCGCCGATCGCGAATACCTCGTTGACCTCTACACCGCCGTCGCGGAAGCCGGGGCCACCACCCTGAATATCCCCGACACCGTCGGCTATGCCATCCCCGCCGAATACGGCGATATGATCGGCTACATCGCCAAACGGGTGAAAGCCCATGTCCCCGGCGTCATCATCTCCGTCCACTGCCACAATGACCTTGGCATGGCTGTCGCCAATTCGCTGGCCGCTGTCAAGTCGGGCGCCCGCCAGGTGGAGTGCACCATCAACGGACTCGGCGAACGCGCCGGCAATACCTCCCTCGAGGAGGTCGTCATGGCCCTCCGTACCCGGCACGACGCCTTCGGGCTCCATACCGGCATCGAAACCAGGGAAATCTACCGCGTCAGCCGCATGGTCAGCCGCATGACGGGCATGACCGTCCAGCGCAACAAGGCCATCGTCGGGGCCAACGCCTTCGCCCATGAGTCGGGCGTCCACCAGGACGGCATCCTCAAGGAGCGCACCACCTATGAGATCATGCGCCCCGAGGATATCGGTATTGACGGATCCGACCTCGTCCTCGGTAAACACTCCGGCCGGCACGCCTTTCGCGATAAACTGGCCAAAATGGGCCTGAAGTTGACCGACGAGGAGACCGAACGCGCCTACCACCGCTTTATCGAGTTGGCTGACAAGAAGAAACACGTCTACGATGATGACCTCATCTCCATCGCACGCGACCAGATGGATGTCGTCGAGAACGTTTACAGCCTGGATTACCTCCAGGTTTCGGCGGGCACCGCCACCGTCCCCACCGCCACACTCCGCCTGAAACACGGCAGCGAGGTCTTCCAGGACGCCGGCTGCGGCGACGGCCCGGTGGATGCCACCTTGAAAACCATCGATCGCATCACCAAAATCAAGGGCCGGCTGCTGGATTTCTCCCTTCAGGCCATTACCGTCGGCAAGGACGCCATGGGTGAGGTTACCGTGCGGGTCGCGTTCGGCAAGGACGTCGTCAGCGCCAAGGCCGCCAGCACCGACATCGTCGAGGCAGGCGCCAAGGCCTATCTATCCTGCGTGAATCGCCTCCTCTTCGATCGCGCCGCGCGACGAAAGGCCAAACGCGCCGGGGGCTCCCCGATATGAAGGCGCTCTCCGGCCACACAAAACCTTTCGCCGTACTCGGTCATCCCATCG
>JBIJCW010000125.1:0-6673 GCA_044344495.1 Kiritimatiellia bacterium
GGGGTGGTGGACGGTGCGAAGGGTGGGGGTACGGTGGGGCGACCGGAACTGGAGATGGAGTTGCGGTTGGAGGATGTGGATTTGCTGGGGATGGATGTCAGGCGGGCGCAGGCGCGGGTGCGGATGGATGGCGGGGGCGTGGCGTTCTCAGGTGTGGATATTGGGGTGGGGGATGAAGTTCATGCCGGGACGCTGCAGGGTGAGGTGGCTTGGACGGCTGACGGTTCCGTGGTGGGGCGTCTGGCAACGAGGATTGATCCGCATGCGGTCCATTCATTTATGCGGGAATGCGGGTGGGATATTTCCGCCGTTCTGGACCGGTTTTCCTTTCATGGCGAACCGCCTGTTATTGACATGACCTTTGAGGTGCCGGCTTCGACGGGGCGGGTGAGTGTTGTGGGGGGGCGTTTTCAAGCTTCCCAATTTGCCTATCAGGGTGCAGCCATCGGGTTTGCGAACATTGCGTGGAAGCATGAGTGGGGTGGAGGCCGGCGTCGGTTGATGTTGAATCCCATGGTGCTGGTTATCGCGGGGCAGTCTGTGACGGGGGGTGTGACGATTGATCTGGAGCGGGGCTGGGTCGAGGGGGAGGCGGTATCCACGGTTGAGTTTCCAACCTTGGTGCGGTTGATCGGGCTTCCGACCGGGTGGCTACCCGGGAACTGGACGGTGGGTAGTCAGGAGCGGGTGTATGCCAAGGGGCGGTATGCTTATGGGGACCGGGCGCTGACGGCGATGGAAGTTGCGGTGGAAGGGCGTGATCTGAACCTTGGCCGCTACCCTCTGGACGAAGTCTCGTTCAAGTGGTGGATGAGAGGGGTGACGAATGAGGTGACGGACATCCGCGGGCGAATAGCGGGCGGGTCGTTTACGGGGGCGGCGCAATTCGTGCCGGATGCGGTTGAGGCGGGCCGGTTGCGGTATAGGGTCAAGGGTGAGATTTTGCATGCGGAGTTGAGCAGTGTGCTGGCGATGGTGTCCTCGGGAGTGGTGACGGGGATTGAGGGAAATGTGTACGGGAACATTGAACTTGCCGGGGTGACGGGAGTGGCTGGGCAGGGGGTTGTCGGGCGGGGTGAGGTGAATATCCGGAGTGGACGGATATTCAGTATTCCCTTGTTCGGGGGATTGACCAGGGCGTTGACGTCGCGATTTCCCGGAGTGGATATGCTGGTGCTGCAGAGAGAGGCTCGTGCGACGTTTGAGGTGGGCGGGGGGAAGGTTAGCAGTCATGATCTCCGGTTGGACGGGGATGTATTTGCGGTCGAGGCGGATGGGGCCTGCGGGTTGGATGGGGTTCTGGGGTTTGTCGTGAAGGTCCGGCCGGCGACGGAGCGAAAAGTGATAGGTCCGGCGATTCGCACCCTGGCGTTTCCGTTCAGCAAACTTCTGGAGTTCAAACTTGAGGGCACGTTGAGCAAGCCGGAGTGGAAGTCATCCATGTTGTCGTGGTCCGGCAGGACGGGCGGCGATTCGAAGAAGGAGAAGGAGTAGAAATGACGGATGTGCATGGGGAGGGCGGAGCGCTGGGCGTCTATATCAAGACGTACGGATGCCAGATGAATGAGCGCGATAGTGAGAGCATCGCGGCGTTACTGGTCCGGCACGGGTACCGTCTGGTGGGGGCGGAAGCGGAAGCCGATGTCATCCTGGTCAACACTTGCAGTGTGAGGGGGAAGGCGGAGGAGAAGGCCGTTGGGAAGCTTGGATTGATGATGGTTCAGAAACGGGAGCGGGGTGGGTTGATCATAGGGGCGGTTGGGTGCATGGCGCAGCGGATGGGCGAGGGTATTTTGAAGCGGGTCAAAGGGCTGGATTTTGCGGTGGGGCCGCGGCGACTGCATACGTTGCCGGCGGTGATTGATGCGGTGCGGGCGGGCAGGGGGCCGGTGGTGGATACGGGAGAGGAAGGGGAAGAGGGGGGGGAGCCCCTGACGGGGCATGTGGGGGAATCGGTGTCGGCGTTTGTGAATATCCTGTTGGGGTGTGACCGGCACTGTTCGTACTGCATAGTGCCCGCAGTGCGCGGGCGGGAGTGGAGTCGTCCGGCCGAGAGTGTGCTTCGCGAAGTGCAGGCGTTGGCGGAACGCGGAGTGCGGGAGGTGACGCTGCTGGGGCAAAGTGTGATGTCGTACGGGCGCGCCAATCCGGTTTGGCGGGATGGGGTTGGGTCAGGTCTTGGACTGGTGGAGCCGCTGCCGCGTCTTCTGGAGGCGGTGGCCGGTGTGGCGGGGATCCGCCGGATCCGGTTCACCTCGGGGCATCCCTCCGGGTGTACGGAGGAGTTGGCACGGGCGATGGCGGAGATTCCGGGGGTATGTGACCATTTGCATATGCCGGTTCAGTCGGGATCCGACCGGATTCTGGGCATGATGCGGCGGGGTTATACGGCGGAGGGTTACCTGGGGGCGGTCCGGCGGCTGCGGGCGGCGGTACCGGGATTGGCACTGACAACGGATGTGATTGTGGGGTTTCCCGGGGAGACGGAGGAGGACTTTGAGGCGACGCGGCGGCTGATGGACGAGGCCGGTTTTGATAACGCCTTCATCTTCAAGTATTCACCGAGGGAGGGGACTCCCGCGGCGACGCTCGAGGATGATATCAGTGCGGAAGCGAAGTTGAGGCGGAATCATCGGTTGTTGGAGGATCAGGATCGGCGGGGGCTACTGATTAACGAGGGACTGGTGGGGCGGACGCTCGAGGTGATGGCGGAAGGGCCGAGCCTGAGAAACAGGGAGCGATGGGCGGGGCGGACCGGGTCCAATAAGATTGTGATTTTTGAACCTCGCGCGGCAGTAAGTGCCGGTGATATAGTCCGCATTCACATAGGGAAGGCCGGGCCTCAGACGTTGTATGGCGACATGGCGGGAGATATAAAGTGACGATAACGCTTTCGGGTTTTTCGCTGGGATTGGGTGTGGTTCATTTGCTGGCGGGGGTCATGTTGCTGGCGGTGCCTGCGGTGGTGCGTGCGGGACTGGTGCGGTTTCCCCGGCATGTTTGGATGGGCCGGTTGCTGGCGGCGGTGGCGCTGGGTTGGTCCGCCGTGCTGGTGGGGGAGATGCCGCTGGGGTGGTTTGATGCCTACAAGGGTTGGCTATGGGTTGGCGTTCCGCTGATTTATCTGCTGGTGATTTTGCTGATGGATGAGTTGCTGGCGGCGCGTGCGCTGGGGGGGCTGTGGCTGTTATTGCCTGCGCCTTTGCTGGAGGTGGCGCGGTTTCATCCATCGGCGTGGCGATTGCTTCCGGTGGTGTTGGCGTATGTCTGGGTGTTGATGGGCATGGCGTTGGTGCTGGCCCCTTACCGTTTCCGCAAGTGGGGGGCGGTATTTTATTCCACAGATGGCCGGTGCCGCGGGCTTGGGGCGGCATTGCTGGGGTTGGGCGGATTGTTCCTGGGGTTGGCCGTGACGGAATTTTCCCGTTGAGGGTTTAGGCCTCCGAAGAAACTATTGACAGGATTTGGTGATGCTGATAACTGTATCGGCCATCTTTTACGGCGCACCCGTGGTGGAATTGGCAGACACGTAAGATTCAGGTTCTTATGCCGCAAGGTGTGGGGGTTCAACTCCCTCCGGGTGCACCATCCCTCGTTCCTCATTTCTGGGTAACGCATGTCCAGCCCGTTAGTGTCGTGACCGGGTGTCTTTACGGCCTTCAGAGCGGGCGTGTCCCTCGCAACGTTTCTGCCTCATCGTGTTATTGCGATACACGGTTTACGAAACATGAGACAGTTGGGTATCCATGGCTGGTTGCGGAATCAAACGTTGTAAATCGTGTATTTCCAACAGGTTACATAGCGTTATCTGTTTTGTAGTCTTCGCAGGCACAGAACTTGCGATGGACTAACGGCGTTCCAAAGGAGTTAGGCCAGTTCCCATGAGAGACGAGAACATCCTGAAGTTAAAGTCGCTTGCAACGCAACTGGTAGAGTTTGCTGATCTTGCTGGTCAGGACAGTGAAGATGACCGGTGTTTTCTTTTATATGGCCTGACGAGGGACTGCGGGTACAGGATTTTGGCAGAGGCCGAGAGGGAGGCCAAGTTTCATGCGGAGAAAAAGAAAGCGCTTGGATCTGACGACGGGGAGCGGTAGGGGGCGGCGGGTGACGATCATTTGACAGGGGGAGCCGCGCCGGATATGCTGAGAGGCGATCCGGCGCGGTAGGGTTATTTAATGGTAGGTTGATGAGAAGTGAGAGTTCGGGGGTGGATTAGTGATCCGCCTGGTAAAGGAGAAGTTAATCATGAGATACGTTTGTACGGTTTGTGGATATGTTTATGATCCGAAGCATGGCGATCCTGATCATAAGATTGCTGCGGGGACTTCGTTTGCCGATCTACCGGCTGATTGGGTCTGTCCGGATTGCGGGGTTGGCAAGGATGAGTTTTCGCCTGAGTGAGCGGGAATTTAAGGTCTGCAGGGGAATCGGGTCCTGCAGGTGATGGGATAACAAAAACAAGGAGTACGGAGATGGCGGCTAAACTTGAAGTGTACAAGTGCGAGGTGTGCGGGAACATTGTGGAAGTGATGCATGGGGGCGCGGGGGCGCTGGCCTGCTGCGACCAGCCAATGAAGTTGTTCAAAGAGAACACGGTGGATGCCTCCAAGGAAAAGCATATTCCGGTGATCGAGCGAGTGGCCAACGGCATCAAGGTGACGATCGGCAGTGTGCCGCATCCCATGGAAGAGAAGCATTACATCGAATGGATTGAATTGCTGGTGGATGGCAAGGTGTTACGTCAGGATTTAAAGCCTGGGCAACCGGCTGTGGCCGTGTTTGAGGGAGTGACGGCAGGGGTGGTCATTGCCCGTGAGTACTGCAATCTGCACGGGTTGTGGAAAGTCTGATTATTGTACGCAACAAAAGAAGAAGGTGACGGATGATCGGCAACAGCATGCAAGCGGCCATTAACAAGCAAATCAACAACGAGTTGTATTCCGCCTATCTTTACCTGGCGATGTCCGCCGAGGCGGCCATCAAGGGGTACAAGGGTACGGCGAAGTGGTTTCAGATCCAGTTTCAGGAGGAGATGGGCCACGCGATGAAGCTCAAGAACTATCTTCTGGAGCGTGGTGCGGAAGTGGAATTCGGGGCGATTGCCAAGCCGAAGGCCGGATTCAAGTCGGTGCTGGAGATGTTTGAAACGACGTTGGCGCATGAGCGTGGAATCACCAGGAACATCGAGGATCTGATGGATCTTGCCGTGAAGGAGAAGGATTATGCCTCGCAGACTCTGCTGCAGTGGTATATTACCGAGCAGGTCGAGGAAGAGGCCAATGACAACGAGATCATTGGGATGTTGAAGATGGCGGGGGCTTCGACGGGTACGCTTCTGATGATTGACAAGCAGTTGGGCAAGCGGGAATCCAAGGCTTGAACTGACGAGACGTTGAAGGAGAGAAACGACGTGCCGGAGCTCCTGCAAGGGTTCCGGCACTTTTCGTCTTGAGGGATCAGTATGAGTTACCGGCGATGCACGACATGCGGGCGTGTGTGGGAGACGCGATGGGATTGGCTTGTGGATCCCAAGGTCGTCTTGGTGGGGTATCAGGCATCCTTCAGGGAGTTTGCGGCCGGATATTTTCTATTCAATCACACTGTGGAGGGATGCAACACCACGATGGCGGTTGAGGCCGGCGATTTCTTTGATCTGTATGAGGGGCCGGTGTTTGAAGGGCGGATGGTTGGATCAAAGGAGTGTCCGGGCTACTGTTTGAACAAGGATGAGCTCAGTCCCTGTCCGGTGCAGTGTGAGTGTGCGTTTGTTCGGGAAGTGCTTCAGGTGGTCATGGCGTGGCCGAAAGCCAAAGCAAGTTGAGAGGAGTGACGATGCAGTTTAATCGAGGGGTCCTGTTGTTTTCCCTGGCGTTGAGTCTGGGAAGGGTGGCTTTTGCGGGAGATCCGTTCGGGGTTGATGCGCGCGGTGGACATCGAGGAACCGGTGCCGTTGTAGAGGTGACTTTTAAAATCCCTGCACATCACCACATTTATGCTGATCAACTGTCGGTCCGGTCGGATGGGCAGGTGTTGGCGGCGGTTGAAATGCCTAGTGCGGTGACGCTGCTGGATGCGTTTTCCGGTGAGAACCGGCAGGCGTATACCGGTGATTTTACGGCGGTTTACGCCCTGACCGGGATGGGGGGGGCGGTGGAGGTCTCCTACCAAGGATGTGATGAGAATACATGTTTCTTCCCGCAGACCAGGACGATCCCGCTTGGGGAGGCGAAAAGCGGGACTTCGGTGGGGAGTGCTTCCGGCAATCGGTCGGAGGGCCAAAGTGCCGGCGGCCATGGGGTGGCGGGCCAGGCATCCGGTTATCTGCGGACGGGGGATTTTCTTGGATTTCTGGACCGGGTGGAGGGGCGGGCTGTGGCGGTGAGGGGCGGAGGTTCGGTGGGGGCCCGGCTCCGTAACGGGACAGCCCTGTTTGGGGCGGATCCGCTTGAGTTTTTCAAACAGTATGGTGCCTGGTGGACGTTTCTGATCGTGATTATCGGTGGTTTGTTGCTCAACCTGACGCCCTGTGTTTTGCCGATGATACCGATCAATCTGGCCATTATCGGGGCTGGTTCGCAAGACGGATCGCGGGTGAGGGGGTTTGCATTGGGGGGGGCCTATGGGATTGGCATGGCGTTGGTCTACGGGGTTCTCGGGTTAGTGGTCGTGT
>JBIJCW010000126.1:0-6665 GCA_044344495.1 Kiritimatiellia bacterium
GACGGCGGGGATGGCCAAGGCGCACGGGATCCTGGCGATCATTGACAACACGTTCCAGACGCCGTGGTTGCAGCGTCCGCTGGAGCATGGCTTCGACCTGGTGCTGCACAGCGCCACGAAATTCATTGGCGGGCATAGCGATGTGATTGCCGGGCTGGCCGTGACACGCGACGAGGAACTTGGGCGGGCGTTGAAAGCGGTTCAAAACTCAGCGGGGACGATCCTGGGGCCCCAGGATTCCTGGCTGGTGTTGAGGGGCAGTAAGACACTCGGGGTACGAATGGACCGGCAGCAGGCGACGGCGGCGACGATGGCGCGCGAACTCCAGACGTGGCGGGGAGTGCGTGCGGTGCACTATCCGGGCTTGGCCGGGCATCCGGGGCGGGCGATTCACCGGCGCCAATCCAGCGGCGGGGGTGCGGTGTTGTCATTCGAGGTGAAGGATCGTGCGGCGGCGCTACGGGTGTTGAAGCGGGTCCGGTTGATGCTTCCGGCGGTGAGTCTGGGCGGGGTGGACAGCATTCTGTCGTATCCGGCGATGATGTCGCATGCGGCGATGCCGGTGGCGGAGCGGCATGCCCGCGGGATTGCCGACGGGTTGCTGAGGTTATCGGTGGGGTTGGAAGCGGCGGAAGACCTGCTGGCGGATTTGGAGCAGGCGGTGAAATTGGGGAATGGTTGATGGTTAACGGAGGGGGATATGAGTGAGAAGCTGATATACAGCGGGCCGGAGGAGCCGGAGGCGGTGTTGCGTTGGGCGGTGGAGACGTTTCATCCGGCGCTGGCGGTGTCGGCCAGTTTTGAACATACGGTGCTGTTGCATATGTTGCAGAAGATCCGTGCGGATGTCCGGGTGTTCTCGCTGGATACCGGGCGGTTGCCTGAGGAGACGTTCCGGTGTGCGGCGGAGGCGGAACGGCAGTTCGGTGTCCAGGTGGAATGGTATTTGCCGGACACGGCGCGGGTGGAGGCCCTGGTGCGGAGCCAGGGGGTTTATTCGTTCAAGGGGAGTCTGGAGGCGCGTCGGGAGTGCTGTCATATCCGCAAGGTGGAACCGCTGGGGCGGGCCTTGAGTGGACTGCGGGCATGGATCACGGGATTGCGCCGTGATGAGGCGGCGACCCGGCGTGACCTGCCGGTGGTTGAAGTGGATGAGGCCCATGGCGGGATCGTCAAGATCAACCCGTTGGCCGCTTGGACGGCCGGGCAGGTGAAGGAGTACACGGACTTGCACCGGTTGCCTTACAACAGTCTCTATGACCGCGGGTATACATCCATCGGGTGTGAATGTTGTACGCGTGCCGTGGGGCCGGGGGATGATCCGCGGGCAGGGCGGTGGTGGTGGGAGAGCCCGGAGCACAAGGAATGCGGATTGCATGTGAGGGGGAAGTAGAGGAAGGGAATTCAGAATTCAGAATCCAGAATTCAGAAGGCAGGAGAGTTGGTTCACGCGAAGGCGCAAAGAAGAAGTGTCGAACGGAAATCAGGCCGTGGCCCCTTTGCCGAGGCTGACAAGGCAGGGTTCAGGGATCAACAGGGGAATCAAAAGAAGAATCAGAACGCGATTGGTTTTGGAATGAAGCGAAACATGAGTACGACAACGATAGAACCGGCGGCGTCCACGTTGGACCGTCTTGAGGCGCAGAGTGTGCATATTCTCCGGGAGGCCTACCGGGAGTTCAAGAGCCTGGTGATGCTGTGGTCCATCGGCAAGGACAGCACGGTGCTGTTGTGGCTGGCCCGCAAGGCGTTTTTCGGGCATGTGCCGATTCCGCTGATGCATGTCGACACGGGACACAAGATTCCGGAGATGATCCGGTATCGTGACGACATTGTGCGTGAGTGGAAGTTGAATATGATTGTGGGGCAGAACGTGCGCGCGCTGGCGGAGAAGCGGACGTTTCCCGATGGCCGTCTATCGCGGCTGGATTGCTGCAAGACACTCAAGACGGAGGCGTTGAAAAGCACGCTTTCCGGGGAGTGGCCGCGATTGCGGTTCGATCATGCGGCAGGCCGGTACGTTGAGGAAGGGGGGGGGGAACCGTTCACGGGGGTGATTGTCGGGGTGCGGGCGGACGAGGAAGGCAGTCGTTCCAAGGAGCGGTATTTTTCGCCGCGTGACCGGGATAATGACTGGAACACGGGGGAGCAGCCGCCGGAACTGTGGAATCAATACAAGACGCACTTTGCGCCGGGCACGCACATCCGGGTGCATCCGTTGCTGGACTGGACGGAGCTGGATATCTGGGAGTACATCGGGCGAGAGAACATTCCGGTGACATCGCTCTATTTCGATCAGGGCACGGGTCGTCGCTACCGGTCACTGGGGTGTATGCCCTGCACGAAGCCGGTGGAATCCACGGCCACGACGGTGGCGGAGATCATCACCGAACTCAAGACCGGCAAGTTTGCCAATGTGGCGGAGCGGGCCGGGCGGGCGCAGGACAAGGAAGACGGGGGCGGATTGGAGACGTTGCGGCGAGAGGGGTACATGTAATGGGAAACGAATTGGAACAGATGAATGTGGTGGTCGTGGGGCATGTGGACCACGGCAAGAGTTCATTGATCGGGCGGCTGATGGCGGACACGCACTCGCTGCCGGATGGCAAACTGGAGCAGGTGCGGGCCAACTGTGCCCGGAATGCGAAGCCTTTTGAATATGCCTTTCTGCTCGATGCGCTGAAGGACGAGCAGTCGCAGGGGATCACGATCGACACGGCGCGGTGTTTTTTCAAGACCGGGCGGCGACGGTACATTCTGATTGATGCGCCGGGTCACATTGAGTTCCTTCGCAACATGATCACCGGAGCGGCGCGTGCGGAAGCGGCCTTCCTGTTGATTGATGCGCAGGAGGGCATTCAGGAGAATTCGCGGCGGCACGGTTACATCATGTCCATGCTGGGGATCCGGCAATTGGTGGTACTGGTCAACAAGATGGATCTGGTGGGGTATGACGCGAAGGCGTTCAACGCCTTAAAGGCCGAGTACGAGCAATTCCTGGGCCGGTTGGATGTGCATCCCCTGCAGTTCATTCCAATCAGTGCGATCAACGGGCTGAATGTGGCGGCATCGGGCGCCGCGGAGATGCCCTGGTACAAGGGGCCGACGGTGTTGCAGCAGGTGGACGCGTTTGAGCGGCCCCTGCCGTCGCGGGCCCTGCCGTTCCGCTTCCCGGTGCAGGATGTCTACAAATTCACCGAAGATGGGGATGATCGCCGCATTTTTGCCGGCACGGTGGCGACGGGGCAGGTGGCGGTGGGGCAGAACGTGATCTTCCTGCCGTCGGGCAAGCGGTCGCGCATCCGTTCGGTGGAGGCGTTCAACGCGTCGGCGCGTCTGACGGCCTCCGCCGGTGATGCCACGGGTTTCACGTTGGATACGCAGGTCTACATCCGGCCGGGCGAGCTGATGGTCCGCGAGGATCAGGTGGCGCCGCAGGTGGGGAGTCGTTTGATGGCCAATATGTTCTGGATGGGGCGTGCCCCGATGATCAAGGGGAAGTCGTACCTGCTCAAGACGGGATCCGCGCGGGCGACGCTCAAGTTGGTGGAGGTCATCAGCGTTCTGGATGCGGCCGATTTTGTGTCGGAACATTCCAAGCATCAGGTGGATCGGCATGACGTGGCCGAGTGCGTGTTCGAGACGCAGCGGCCGATTGCGTTTGATCAGGTGGACCAGGTCTTGCAGACGGGGCGGTTCGTGGTGGTGGATGACTACGAGATTGCCGGCGCCGGGATCATCCTGCAGAAGGACGAGGCGGGTGAATCCACGGTGGAACTGCATGTGCGTGACCGCGAGTGCGCCTGGGAGGGGGGGTATGTGCTGCCGGCTGACCGGACGACGGCCTATGGGCACAAGTCAAAGTTCGTGGTTCTCATCGGGTCCGACGCCCCGGCCACGGAGATGCTGGCGGCGATTCTGGAACAGTCCCTTTTGCTGGCGCGTTTCAAGGCCTATTACCTCAGGCCGTCCAACGTGTTGCGCGGGTTGGATGCCGACATTACGTTCCGAAGCGAGATGCGTGATGAGCATATCCGCCGTCTGGGCGAACTGGCGAGGATCCTGACGGATTCGGGGCAGATCTTCATCACGTCGCTGACCGGGGTGGATGAATATGACCTGCGGACATTGGAGGTGCTGAACAGCCCCAACGAGATCCTGGTTATCCGGGTGGGTGAGGGGGCGGATTCAGCGATCAAGCCGCACCTGACGTTACCGGCCGGGGTCGAGCCGGGTGCGGGCGTCGAAGCGGTGCGGCAACTGTTGCGCGAGAAGAAGGTCATCATCGAGTACCAAATTTGAGGAGGCGGAATGGAAACGAGGAAGCGGAGTTTTGTCAAATCGCTCAGTTGGCGGGTAATAGGGTTGCTTCTCACCTTTGTGACGGCCTGGTTGGTCACGGGGTCGTGGCGCACGGGGTTGGCAGTGGGGTTTGTGGATTTCCTGGTGAAGATCGGGACGTTCTATGCGCATGAGCGAGTATGGCATCGGGTGTCCTGGGGGCTGATTCGCCCAGAGCAGGTTTACAATGGCGAGGGGATCTAGTGAATGGTGGAATGGTCAAGTCTAATGACGGGTTGGTGGGAGACGTCGCGCAGCATGCGTGCGACGTGGAGCGATTTATTGCGGGGGATCTTTCGGCGCTGATCATGAAATCGCGGCGTGTGCCGAGGGGGATCTACGAGCAGCGAAAGAATGGGACGTACATGGTGCGGGTGCGGGTGCCTGCCGGGGACCTGGCGGCGGGGAAGGCGCGGGCGCTTGCGGGGGTGGCGTCCCGGTATGGGGCGGGGATCCTGCATGTCACGACGCGGCAGGATATTCAACTGCACGAGGTAACGATCGAAGAGACCCCGGCGGTGCTGGGTGAATTACTGGAGGCAGGGTTGTCCTCGCGCGGGGGTGGAGGGAATACGGTTCGGAACATCACCGCCTGTCCCTATGCGGGGATGTGTCCGGCGGAGCGGTTTGACGTGAGGCCGGCGGTGCAGGCGGCTACGGAGTATCTGACGGGTTTGCCGGGGAGTTGCAACCTGCCCAGGAAGTACAAGATTGCCTTCAGCGGGTGCGGGACGGACTGCGCGCTGGCAGAAGTCAATGATCTCGGATTCGTAGCGGAAGTCAGGAATGGCGTGGCGGGATTCCGGGTGTATGCCGGCGGGGGGATGGGTGCGGAGTCACGGATAGGGGATTTGGTGATGGAATGGATTCCGGCCATGGAGGTGATCCGTGTGGCGGAGGCGGTCCGCCGGATATTTGACCGGATGGGAGACCGGCGCAACCGGCGTCGGGCGCGGTTGAGGTTTGTGGTGGAGAAGATCGGTGCGGCGGCGTTCAGGGTTTTGCTGGCAGAAGAGATGAAGGTTGTAGAGGCGGATGGGGTGCCGGATGGCGCCGGGGCGGAGGTGCCGGTGGCGGCACCTGTGGCGGAGCCATGGGACTACCGTGCGTTGACGGTAAGATTGGAGTTCGGTTCACCAGAAATGCCGGCGTCGCGGGAGCTCCGCCCTCCAGGAAAGGCAGAGGGGCTTATGGTATTGCGGCAGCGGCAGTCCGGCATGGTGGCGGTGCTGGTGGGGTTGCCGCTGGGGCAGATCCATTGGAAGGAACTGGATGCGTTGGCCGGGGTGGCGCAGTCGTACAGTGAGAGTCAGTCGCTACGGTTGACCCAGGACCAGAAGTTGTTGATTCCGTTCGTACGGGAGACCCATCTGCCTGCGGTGCGAAGCGCATTGCAGGTGATCTTTGACGCCGGTTTGGATCAGCGGGGAGCGGCATTGCCGATTGTTGCCTGCACGGGAGCGGCCACATGCCGGCTCGGGTTGTGTTTGTCGCACGGGGCGGCGAGAGCGTGTGGCGAGGCCATGGTGGAGGCGGGGTTCAGTGAGGAGATCCTGAGGTCGGTGGATATCCGGATGAACGGGTGTCCGAATGCCTGTGGGCAACATCCGTTGGGAACCATCGGATTGCTGGGGGCGGCGCAGCGGGTGGGAGAGCGTCTGATGCCGGCGTACCGGGTTTCGCTGGGAGCCCGGCGGGGATTGGGGCGGGTGCGGTTCGGTAAGACACTGGGCGCAGTGCCGGCCAAGGCGTTACCCGCGTTTGTGGTGGAGGTGGTCAGGGATTTTGAGCGGGGTCGGAAAGCGGGCGAGGTCTTTGCGGACTATTTCGAGCGGCAGGGAATGGATCACTTCCGTCCGTTGCTGGGGCGATATGCCGAGCCTCCGTCGTACGAGGCGGCCCCGGGGTATTACTGCGACTGGGACAGTGAGGAGGCGTTTTCGCTGGCGGGGCGCGGGGCGGGGGAATGTGGGGCGGGTGTTTTCGAAGTGGTGGCGGAAGATATTGTGGCGGCGCGGAAGGCGTTGGAGCAGGCCGGTCGGGACGGGCATACGGATGAGGGAGGTTACCGGGTATTGCTGGCGACGGTCCGTGTGCTGGTGATCACGCGCGGGGTGGACTCGCAGCAGCCGGCAGAGATCTTCAAGGCGTTTGAAACCCACTTTCTCGAAACGGGGTTGGTGGATGAAGCCTTCCGGACGTTGTTGATGAAGGGGCGGGACTATCTGGAGGGGCGGACGGCAGGACTTGCGGGGGAGCAAGGGGAGATTGCGCGACTCCTTGAGCGGGTGGTGATCCTATACGAGAGCATGGATGCTGATCTC
>JBIJCW010000127.1:0-6659 GCA_044344495.1 Kiritimatiellia bacterium
GGCGGCACTGGTCACGAGCGGGTGCATCCCGAGAAGCAGGAGGATGACGGCCAGTTCCTTCAGGCGGGGTGCGGGCGGGTTCAGGTCGCGAGTGCCGGGCGGGGTTGGAGGGCGGGAGTCGGCGGGGCGACGCTGGATGGAGGCGGCGATCTGGCCCCGGCTGAGGAAGGTTACGGCGAGGAAGCAAAGGACAGCGATGGCAAGGAAGAGTTGGTAGCGTTCGATGTAGCGCCGCTGGACGGATTCCTCCAGGTCACGGGCGGTGATCCGGCTGAGATGGTCGCGGTAGAGATCGCCGAGTTTGACGTTGGCGAGCCCAACGGGAACGTAGGCTCCGCCGGTTCGTGTGGCCAGGTCGCTGAGCAGTTCGTTGTTCAAGCGGGAGACCACGGGAGCGCCCTGATGGGTCAGGAATTCCTTTTTACCGGGTTCAGCAGGAAGTTGCGCGCCTTCGGGGCTGCCGAAGCCGACGGTGAAGATGGCGACACCCCGGTCCCGAGCCTTCTGGATGGCGCCTTCCATGCGGCCGGCCAAATCCTCGCCATCGGAGACGAGGACGATGGCACGGTGCGTGCCCGATTCTGTGTCAAAGGTTTGCAGGGCTTCCTCAATGGCATCACCAATATTGGTTTCGCCGGCGGGTGCCGAGGCGATGCCTGCACCTTCGAGGACCTGGGTGAGGAACCCATAGTCGGTGGTCAGCGGGCAAAGCAGGAGGGAGCGTCCCCGGAAGGCGAGCAGGCCGACCCGGTCGCCGCGGAGCTGTTTGACGAGGTCCAGCAGATCCACCTTGGCACGTCCGAGGCGGCTGGGGTGGACGTCCGTGGCCAGCATAGAGCGGGAGACATCGAGGACGATCAGGAGGTCGCGGCCCTTTTGATAGACGTTCTCGTCCTTCATGCCCCACTGGGGGCGGGCGGCGGCGATGAGGGAGAGGAGGAGGCCGGTCATGAAGAGGATCATTTGCCAGAGGCGGCGCACGGGGGCAGGCGAGGGGGCGAGGCGTGCGGCCATGGCGGGGGAAACCAGTGCGTTACGGGTGGCAAGGCGCCGATTGACGCCAATGTGCCAGAGGATTCCGGCGGCGGGCACGAGCCAGAGCATGTACAGCACCCACGGGTATTGGAATTGCAGTGTCATAGTGAGTCTATATTACCATTTTCCCAAGCCATGTATTCAAGGTGGCGCCCAGCGTCAGCAGGATGAGGGCGGGCAGCAGGAACCGGAGGAAGTGTTCGTCGTACTTGTTGTACTGCTCGATATCGATGGTGGTGCGCTCCAGTTTGTCGATGGTGTTCAGGACGGTTTTCAACCCCTGCGCGTCCTTGACGTTGAAATACTGGGCGTCGGTCGCCGTGGCGATTCGGCGCAGCATTCCCTCATCGAGCCGAACGTCGCCATACTGGATGACCTGGCGGCCGAATGGGTCGCGCACGGCAAAGGGGGCACGGGCATTGGAGCCGACGCCAATGGTATAGACCTTGATGCCGAGGGTCTTGGCGGCTTTGGCGGCCTCGTCGGGTTTGATAAGGCCGGTATTGGATTCACCATCGGACAGCAGAACGAGAATGCGTGATTTCAGGGAAGAATTCTCAAATCGGGCGCAACCGGTGGCGAGGGCGTCACCGATGGCGGTGAGCATTTCCTCCTGGTTCAACAGGGTGCCATCGGTACTGAAGACATTGCGGGCGGTTTCGACGCCCTTGAGGCTGTGTAGGAGGGCCCCGTGGTCGAGGGTCAGCGGGACACGGGTGGCGGCGAAACCGCCGAAGGTGATCAAGCCGATGAGGTCGGCTGGCCGTTTGGCGACGAAGGCGGAGAAGGTTTCCTTGACGACGTCGAGGCGGGTACGCTGCTTGTCGGGGGTGGAGAAATCCAAGGCCTGCATGGAGCCTGAGCAGTCAACCACCATCTGGATGCCGATGGCGTCCGAGCGGCGCACGGTGCGGGAGAAGACGGTCTGGGGACGCGCCAGTGCCACGATGATCAGGGCTAGACCGGTCAGGAACAGGATGGGCGCCAAGGGACGGAGGAGCATGCGCCAGGAGGTGTGCTGGGAGGGGATCCGATGGAAGGGAGCAAAGAGCAGGGCCTGTTTGACCCGGCGTCGGTAGACAAACCAGATGGCAAGCGCCCATGGCAGGAAGAGGAGCAAATAATATGGACTACCGAAGTGCATGGGTTAGTTGGGGAATGGTTGATGGGGGTTGGCGTTTGGCGTTGGGATCTCAGATGAGGAGTCGGTTTCAATATAGGTTCTTGCCGTGGCGATTGCTCCGTCGACGGTCTGGCGATCCGGCCGGAAGGCGGCGTACTTGACGAGGTCGGCAGCGTTCAGGAAGGCACGGAGTTGACGAACTACGTCCGGCGGGAAACGGGAGTCCTTGCTGACGGCAAGGAGGAACTCCTCGGTTGTCTGTTCCGGGGCGCGGATGGTGTGGGCGCGCTCTATGTAGCAACGGACGATCATGGTCAGCTCGAAGTAGAACTCCTTGACGCGGTCGCTGGCGATGAGCCCCTGATCGAGGAGTTCCGCCAGTTCATACAGGGCTCGTTCACGAGGGGACATCCGTTTTAGCATGACGGCTTTGCGAAGGCGGCGAGCGAGTTTCCAGACAAGGTAGGCAAGGGCGAGGAAGCCGGCCGCGGTTGAGATATAGAAGAGAATGGTCAAGGGCTCCGGGTAGATCCAGAGGGGTGAGACGGGTCCTGACAGGCTGGAAGGGGTGTCCTTGACGAGGGGTTCGCATTCCAGGATGACCGGGCGGGTGGGGAACCACTGTTCGCGGGGGGCCCCGAGAGCGGTCCAGGTAATAGGCAGCGGGGCGAGCCGGTAGCGGGGAGCGAGCTGGGGTGTCAGGCGTACATGCCGTTCGAGGGTGGTGTGCCCGTTGCGGGTTTCCGGCTGGCGGTCATAGGAGCCGGCGACCAGGAAACCCTGCACGCGATTCTCCATGGCCGGCAGGGCGGCTGTGATATTGGTGGGTGAGGTGATACGGATGGTGAGCAGGGTTTCGCGGTCCAGGCGGACGATGGGCGGGATAAACGTCAGCGTTGCCGAAATGGGGCCGGAGGAGGATTCCTCGACGCGAGGGGGAGAGTTGGATGGAGGGGCATCCGGGGTTGCCTTGCCGCAGCCGGAGAGGGTGGCCGCAAGGAGCGCGGTTGCCAGCAGCATTGGTTTTGGAGCGAGTCTGAACATCGTCATCCCCTTGCGGCGCGACTTTGGCGTTGGCGGAACAGTTTATGGACCTCGTCGATAAATGGCCGGGCGGTCGACAGGGTCAGGGAATCGATCTTGAGGCGCCGGAACGAGCGGGTCAGTTCGGCGGCTTCGCGTGCCGCCGATTCGCGGAAGGCCTCGCGTACGCGGCGAGAGGAGGTGTCCAGAATCATCAATTCCCCGGACTCGGGGTCCTGGATCTCGACGAGGCCGGCATCCGGCAGTTCCTGTTCGCACGGGTCGGCGATGGAGCAGCAGACCACGTCGTGGTGGCGGGCGGTGACGCGCAATTCGCGTTCATAGCCGGAGTCCATGAAATCGGAGATGATGAACACGACGGACCGGCGTTTCTGGGCCTGGTTCAGGAAGCGCAGGGCGGCGGCAAGGTTGGTGCCGCGGCGGGTTTCCTCGGCGGCGAGGACCTCGCGCACGAGACGCATGGCGGCCGTGCGGCCCTTGCGGGGCGGGATGGATTTTTCGATGCGGTCGCTGAAGAGGATGAGTCCGACCTTGTCCTGATTCTTGATTGCTGAAAGGGCCAGGAGGCAGGTGATCTCGGCGGCGACTTCGGCCTTGGGCCGGGAGAGGGAGCCGAACGACTGGGAGCCGGACACATCAACGAGGAAGAGGATGGTCAGTTCCCGCTCCTCGCAAAAGCGTTTGACGAACGGGTGTCCCATGCGGGCGGTGACGTTCCAGTCGATGGATCGGATATCGTCGCCGGGGATGTATTCCCGCACTTCGTTGAATTCGATGCCGTGCCCCTTGAAGACGGAATGGTACTCCCCGGAGAGGTGTTCATCGACGAGGCGGTTGGTGATGACGCGGATCTTGCCAACCTGCTTCATCAGTTCTTTGACGTTGACTGGCATGGGGGTGAGGGGGGGTGGTTAATGGTTAATGGTTGATGGGGAATGGTTAATGGTTGATGGTTGATGGGGAATGGTTGATGGGGACTGGTCAGGGGACGGGGATTTCGCCCAGGATTTTAGCGATGACATCCTCGCTCTTCTGCTCTTCGGCTTCGGCCTCGTAGGTGAGGATGACGCGGTGGCGGAGGACATCGTAGGCGACTTCCTTGACATCCTGGGGGGTGGCATAGGCGCGGCCGTGGAGCAGGGCATTGGCCCGGGCGCAGAGGTTCAGGTAGATGCTGGCGCGCGGGGAGGCTCCGTACTGGATGTGGTGGGCGATATCCAGTTTGTAGTCGGCCGGTTTGCGGGTGGCAAAGACGATGTCGAGGATATAGTCGCCCACCTTCTCGTCGCAATAGACTTGTTCAAGGGTCTGGCGAAGTTCGAGTAGTTGTTGGGCCGACATCATGGGGGAGAGGGTGACCTCGTTCTTCTGGGTGAACCGGTTCATGATGCGACGCTCATCATCCTTGGAGGGGTAATCGAGGCGGTACTTGAGCATGAAGCGATCGATCTGGGCCTCGGGAAGGGGATAGGTGCCTTCCTGTTCGATTGGATTCTGGGTGGCCATGACCATGAAGGGTTCCGGGAGCGGGTAGGTTTTATCGCCGATGGTCACCTGGCGCTCCTGCATGGCTTCCAGGAGGGCCGACTGGACCTTGGCCGGGGCGCGGTTGATCTCATCGGCGAGAAGCAGGTTGGTAAAGATGGGGCCCAGCCGCGGGGTGAACGTGCCCTCGCGTGGATTATAGATCATGGTGCCGACTACATCGGCAGGGAGCAGGTCCGGGGTGAAGCTGATGCGTTGGAACTTCAAGCCGAGCGCCTGCGCCAGGGTTTTGACGGCGGTGGTCTTGGCCAGGCCGGGGACGCCCTCGAGGAGGAGGTGGCCATTGGCAATCAGGGCGATCATCATCCGGTCGAGGAGTCGGTCCTGTCCCACCATGACTTTGGTTACTTCCTGGCGGACGCCTTCGATCAAGGCCTTCTGCTGGGCGATCAGGTTGGTAGTGGCGGCAATATTCGTTTCCATGGCTGGGTCCTTTCGATAGTTCAGTTGGCCGACCGCAGGTCGGTGCTACACATTATTCTCAATTGGTTTCCGGTTTCTTTTCCTCAGTTGTTGATTTGTCTTTCAGGAGGTCAGCGTACCCCATGGTGAAGGATTCGGCGGCATAGGTGTTCAGGCGGTAGGTCCACGGGGCGATTTTCGCCGAAAGACGTTTGGTGTCAGCGTCCAGTTTTTCATTCAGTTCCGCCTGAGCCTTGGCCGCCTGGTTGGTGGCGTCGGCGCCGGTCGGGGCGGGTGGCGGGATGAAGGCCACGGCGAAGCGGGCGTAGTACTGTGTGTCGGGCGTGGTGGATCGTCCGATGGTCACCGTGTAGGTTTCGCCCTTGAAGGTGTGGGCGACGAAGGTCACCGGCTTATCCAGCCCCATGGTTCCGGGCGCGGTTCCAGGATCGGCGATATCATCGAAGCGGATATAGCTAAGGGCGGAGGCGAGCCTGGTCAGGCCCGGCGCATCCGTTTCCTTGTCCTCCGGAATCGCGGGCAGGGTGAAGTCGATGGTGCCCGCCGATCGCTTCATGACGACGTTGCCATTGGTGGTGCCGCTGATTTCGATGGAGGAGACCTCCTCGGGTTTTACGCTGATAAAATCCTCATCCATCCACTGGCGCGGGATGGCGACAACTTCCGACAGGGTATCGCCCACAAGATGGATGGCGCCCTTGCCGGTTGCAATGAAGCGGCCATCGGGGGCCCCGCCGTAGGGTTCGGGTTGCTGGCTGGCGGAGGGGCGCTGGCGTTCCTTGCCCAGCAACAGGGTTTCCATGGATTTGCCGGCCTTGTCCTTCAGGTCGAGGATGGCGGGTTGTTCCGCGGCATCGATGCCGGGATCCGACTGCAGGTGCAACTCGCGGCGTTGCCGGGTGGTGGCCCGGACGGACTGGAGCGTTTTCAGGTCAGCCAGTTTGGTCAGCAGATCCCTGATCTTCCCGAAGTCAGCAGGGTAGTTATGGTGGTTGACGACGCGCCAGATTCCGTCAACCCTGGCGACCGTCGCCGTCGCGTTGGGGGTTCGGATGTCGAGGGTCTGAATATCGTTTATGGCCAGCGCGGGGAGAACTTTGCTGCCGACCTGTGCGCCGCCGGTCGCCGTGGGTTTCTTCGTGGAAAGTTTGGCCGCACCGACGAGGAGGGCGGCAACGAGGGTCAGAAACAGAAGTTGCTTGGTTTTCATGGGGTAACGATCTCCTTCAGCGTTTAACAGTTTTGCGGATGATGGCAAAGAGAAGTCCTGCCGCGGCCACCAGGGCGGGTACGAGGAGGATATTGATCAGTTTGACCTTCATGCCGAGCGCTTCGATGCCTTCCCGCAGGTTGCGGCGGACGTTCTTGAGGTCGGCCCGGTACTTCAGCACTTCCTGGCGGAATCCGTCCAATTCGCGGGCCTGTTCGGGGCTCATCACGAAGCGCTGTTTGTCGTCCTTCTGGCGCTGGAGTTCCTCCATGCGTTGTT
>JBIJCW010000128.1:0-6652 GCA_044344495.1 Kiritimatiellia bacterium
AGCCGTAACACACTCAGCACCCTGGTCGTGGATGACGATCCCCTTGTCATACAAACGCTAACCCACACCTTAACCCCTCACTACCAGACGCTCTCTGCTGCCTGTGTCAAAGATGCCGAAATCATCATCCAATCTCAACCCATCCACGTACTTTTGTGCGACCACCACATGGAAGGGGAAGAAGGACTCTCCTTCTTAGGCCGCATCAAAGAGTCACATCCTTCCATTCAACGGATATTGATCACCGGTGATGTCAATACGGAGTTACTTCTCGAAGCCATCAACAAAGGGCTTCTCTTTCGCTTTCTCGCCAAGCCATTTACCCCCAGGGAAGCGCTTCAAATGGTTGATGATGCATTTCTGCACCATACAGCTCTTCAGAAGCAAGAACGTCTAGCACAAATCCGACTGAACATTGCCAATGCCGCCAAGCTTGCAGGCCTGGCCATCGCAGGAATTCTGGTAATGCTCATCGCGTTCTTGATACTGGGCACGTTAATCTTCCTACTGCTTTATTTTTTCAAGAGCGCCCTGGGGATTGATCTCCTGCCAAATAGACATCTCTCCGACCTGATCTAATCTGTCGCCACCGCCTCGTCGGGATCTAGAAGCATTGATATACCGTATTCGATTGTCGTCTTCTTTGCGCTTCACGCCTCGGCACCATCAGTCGACTCCCATTCGCCATTCATTCCCCGCACCCGTCACTCCCCCGCCACAACCACTTCATCCAAATACACCAACGGACACTTCTCCCCGCTCAACCACCAGCCCGGCCCCTTGGCCTTGACCCGCTTGCCCATCAACCCCGGCATCTCCGCATCGCGCCCGCGCAAATAACACGTCGTCACCCGACGCCCATCTTCCATATCCACCAAACGATACTCCACACCCCGGAAAATCGCCAGCGGCACCCGCTCGAGCACCCCCTGCCGGTCTATCACCGCCCCCTGCCCCAGCACCGCCGCCAACTGTCCCTCCTTCAGCCCTGCCGGCAACTCACGGGTCAGCGTCGCATTGGTACTCACCCCGAACGCCTGTGACTCCACAACCTCCACCACCGCCGTTGACGTCGCCGTCACCACCGCCACTTGCCCTGTCCCCGATGAGCCCGCTGTGCCAAGATCCAGAAACTCCTTCTTGATCCATAGCGAGACCCCTTCCGGCGGCACAATGCACGTCCACTCCCCGCGCACTTCCCGCACCTGCACCGCCGCACCGCCGCGCACGGACCCCACACTCCGGTAACTCACCCCCGGCCCGGACCTCACATTCACCTTATCCCCCGCCACCGCCCCGTTCCGCACAAACTCTCCTTTGACCCACACTCCCATGTTGGTCGGCGCCTGCACCTCCGCCCATACCTCCTCGACCTTTAAGACGGTCAAGGCGTCGCCCTGATTGACCTGCCCGATCACTTCAGCGTCATTTACCGGCTTCGCACGGACGTTCACACGGTCAGACGTCACCCGCGCCTCCTGTCCCGCCACCGCCACTCCAGCCACCAATACCAATGCTCTTATCCCAATGATCATTTTCATGCCAAGTCCTTTCTAAGATTTGGAATTCAGAATCCAGAATGCAGTAGCCAGAATGGGCATTCTATTCTCCTCCCACCCGTCCCTTATTCTGGATTTGCCTCCCTGTCTCGTTTTTCGCATCCCAAATTCTGGATTCTGACTCCTGGATTCTGGATTCCACCCCCACTCCCCTCCCCCACCATCCCAGCATCCCGGAAAAACGTCTCTCGTTCCGCCTCCGTCATCTCCCGCCACTCGCCTATCCGCAATGTCCCAAGCGTCAGCCCACCCACCGCCACACGCCGGAGCCTCGTCACATCAAGGCCCAGCGCGGCGACCATCCGCCGGATCTCCCGCTTCCGCCCTTCCTTGAGTACCAGCCGGTATTCGTTTCCACCAGGCCGGAGCAATGTGACGGATTCCGCCTTGAGTACTTCTCCTTCGGACTTGATCCCTGAGACCATGCGATCCGCCATACGCTGGTCCAGCACCCCGTTCAGCAGGACATGGTACACCTTGGGGGTTTCATAGCGGGGATGGGTCAGGGAAAGCGCCACATCCCCGTTGTTGGTCACCACGATCAATCCCTCGCTGTCCTGATCCAGGCGCCCGACGGTAAATAGCCGTTCGGAAACACCGCGAAAGAGATCAAGAAAGGTGCGCCGTCCATGAGTGTCCCGCGACGTACACAAAACACCCCGGGGCTTATTGAGGAGAAAGTAACGCTTGCGCTGGAGGCCAATCCGGGTTCCGTCCACCTCGACAACGTCCGATTCGGGGTCGACCGATGAGCCCTGCCCACGTATCACAACGCCATTGACGCTGATACGCCCCGCTGCAATCCATTGCTCGCAGGCGCGACGTGAAGCCACTCCGCAGGCGGCAAGATACTTTTGAAGCCGAACCCGATTACTCGGGTTTGGTCTTGGGCAACCCGACACCACGGTCGGTGGCCTGCCATTTGCCGCGTTTGCGCAGGAGGTCGATTCTTTCAAAACGCTTGAGGACATTGCGCTTCGTCGCAATCTTCTGGGCCGATTTCAAACTTGAATGCTGAGACATGATCCCACTCCAAAACATCTCTTTTTTGTAATTAGGGGCGGCATCATACCGAAACCCCCCGCCCTGTCAACCCAAACCTGAAGCAGACAGGAAATCAGATTCAGGAGCCGGAATTCACCGGCTTCATTCCGGATTCTGACTTTCGAATTCTGCGGCCTTTACCGCCCCCGCTTACTACCGTATACTATCGGCATGAAGACCATGCTTTACCTGCTCCTGTCACTCCCCGCCCTCCTTACCCTGGGCGCCACCAACAACACTGTCGTCGAAATCCCCGAATTCAAGACCTACGACATCGGATTCTCCGATGGTTCCAACGCCACCGAAATCGTCAAGACCGTCGTCGGCGAATCCGGCAAGGTCTTCTACGACCCGGCCACGCGCAAGTTGATGGTTCTGGCCTCCAGTAACAGCCACGCCGCAGTCGCCGGGATCATCAGGCAATTGAGTGTACCTCCCAGGAACGTCAACGTTGCCGTCCGCTTCCTCGGACAGGACGACGAAAACCAGCGCAGCGCTTCCATCTCCGCCCAGGGGGGAGTCGTCATCAACAACAGCGGCACCCACTCCACCATCCGCATCCAACCCAACCTCGCGGATCGGCGGACGGAGACCTCCAGCAATACGCGCCAACAACTGCTCGTCGCCAGCGGACGCCAGGCCTCGATCTTCATCGGCGAAGAAGTCCCTTACATCGAGTGGCTAATGGAGTACGGCCGGCGTTACCACTACATCGAACAGCAACTGTCCTGGCAGCGGGTGGGTGCCACGCTCGTCATCGAGCCCGTGGTGATCGGCGACGGCCCGCTTATCCGGATCAAACTCACCCCCGAACTCAGCGGCCTGGTGGATAACAACCCCTACCGGACCCGCTTCGCCAATGTGGCCACCGAAGTCACCGTGAGCGATGGCGTCCCCTTCACCCTCGGGGGCCTGAGCGAGAAGAACGAATTCTATACCCGCTTCCTGATCGGCATGGACCGCAGCGGGCGTCGCAAGACTCTCGATATTGAACTCACCGCCACCATCATCCCTCCCGAAGGCCCCGGCCGATAGCACCCCGCATTGCCTCGTCCAGTATCAATTGCGGAAACCTTGCGAAAGTGCTTAAATTGAGCCAGAGAGAGCGAAACACAACAGGAGGCCGTCTCCGAAATAATCCGGCAGGGTACCGGTGAGGATAGGGCGTCTGGTTGATATAAAAAGAGGGAATATCCATGAGTGTTTATACCGTTGTGGTAACCAATACCGCCTGTGCGAGGTTTTTCATCCTGGAGGACTCCGCCATCCCCGAGATGGAATCCAGCCCGAAACTGGTGGAACAATACTGCATCCTGAATCCCACGGTTGAAAAATCCGACGCCAAACGCCTCGGCTCCGCCACGAGCGGACGCAACCGTGCCTCTTCCGGCGGCAGTTATGCCTTCGATGACCATCGCGCGAAGCACGAGACGGAAACGCTGCGCCGCTTCGCCAAACTGGTGGTCAAGGATGCCATCAAACTCACACGCCGCCAGGACGCCGGACAGTCTCTCGTGCTGGCCGCCGAGAAACGTTTCCTGGGCCTGATCCGGGATGAGTTGCACGCCGTGAAGACCAACGGCATGGCCATCAAGGAGTATGCCAGCGATATGGCCGGCGAACCTCCCATGAAGATCCAGGAACTCCTCGCCCGCCGGGGCCTGGTCCCCAAGATGAAGAAACCAACCCGCCGCGTCCGAAAAACCTGAGACGTCAAACCCCTAAAAGCAAACGAAACAGGGTGTGCGCAACAGGACCGATAACCATATCCAGAACACCAAGCCACAATAGGGCAAAGATAATCACGAACCCGTACGGCTCGATGCGCATGTAACGCTCGAGCCATTCCCCCCGCAGTAACCCGATCATCACGCGGGACCCATCCAACGGCGGAACGGGCACCAAATTAAACACGCCCAGCGCCACGTTGGTCACGCAGAAATACCCCAGGAACAAGGTGACTGCTTCACCACCAAAGGGTGACACGAGCCGGTACAGAACCGCACTGATCAATGCCAAACCAAAGTTGGCCAACGGACCCGCCGCCCCCACAATCATGATCCCCTTTTTCGGGTCCCGGAAGTAGTAGGGGTTGAAGGGAACCGGTTTTGCCCACCCCAGCACCACGGGACTGTGCGTGAACACAAGCACCAGCGGCAGAAGAATGGAACCCACCAGGTCAATGTGCGCCATGGGATTCAAGGTGATCCGGTTGGACATCTTGGCTGTGGGGTCCCCCAGCCGGTAGGCCGCATATCCGTGGGCCACTTCATGCAAAATAATGGAGAAAATAAAGGCGGCAAACGCCATCAGTTTTTCAGGACTCAACACACCAGGCCTCCCCTCGGTAATCCGCAAAAGCCGGAACTATACACACAATCCCGTCGGATTGACAACGCTGTCCACCCCGTGCCTCACCAACCCCGCGGCCACCCCGCATCCCGCCGCCAACTGATCCACGAACATCAGGGGCACACTCCGCAACGCCATTCCCCATGAAATCGACCGCCCCATGTACCCCAGAAATCCCGCATTGAGCGCCATCCACACGCCCATCAACCCCGCCGCCCACCATAACGCCCATCCCCACCACATCCCGGCCATCAGGAACCCCATCGCCAACCCGGCCACCAACAAACTGACCGCAAAGGTCCGCGATACGTTCGCCCCGCCCTCCCGCACCGTCATGCCGTCTGCCCCATCCATCCTTAGCGCCATCCGGGTATAACCATAGCAACGCCAGAAATCGTTCCGTAATAGTTGCACCAGATCAAATCGTTTCCAATGGATCACCTCAACAGCCTTGTCCACCCGGATCGTCACCCCGGCCCGCGTCAACCGCCGCCCGATCTCAAACTCACCGCCCCCCGTATGATTCTGACTTCCCGGGTCGAAACCACCCACCGCCGCCCAGTCGCGCTTCCGCATGGCACCCACCGCCGTAAAAAACCACTGCACCTGATCGGGGCTCTCCAGATAACTGTGCCGGATCCATGCGTTCTTGTAGATCGAACAAAGATTCCGGTGCGGGTGCCGCAGCGAATACACACCAAACACCGCCACCGCCCCTCCCTCCCGCACCTGCCGCACCAGCCTCCCTAACGTATCAGAGGCAAACTCCACGTCCGCATCCAGATAGACCAACACCACGCCTCTGGCCCGCTGCGCCCCAAGGTTTCGGCAGTAATAGGGCCCGCGCCGCGGCTCACTATGCACCACAACCACCCCAGCCTGACGGCCCAGAACCTCCGGCGTTATATCGGTCGACGCGTCGTCCACCACAATCAACTCATAATCCCGGAATTCACTGCGCCGCAACGCCGCCAGGCAGCGCTCCAGATGCGCTCCCGGATTGTAAACCGGCAGAATCACCGAAACGAATGGCGCCGGCGCCTCAGCGTTCACCGTCACCCCCCGTTTCCTGAACCACTCCTCGTCCGCCGTCCCGCCTGAGTTCATAAAGAATCAGCGTCGGATTATGCACGAGATAAGTGGAGTAAGCAGGCTCCACCCGGTGTTGCACCATTTCAGACCGAGCCAACTCCGCATAGTATTCCGCCAGCAACGGCGAATCCTCCGGCCAACGAATATAACGCTCATAGATCAGACTGCTGACCAGCACATGCGTAATCTTGCGCCTGTCGACCCTCAGAAGTTCCTCCGGACTCCGCGGCGAGAGCATCGCCCTGAACGGCAGGCCGGACAAGGGCGGGTAATACCCCGACCTCACCCATTGGGGAACAAACACCACCGCCGTGGGAGACAGGTTCTCCCGCATCCACTCCCGCATGGTCTCACGCGTGTCCGGCACCATGCCCGCCAACCAGCGACTCGTCTTGTAAGCAGGATAGACCGACACCATCCCGACCAACATCACCATCACCACGACCCTCATCCTCCGCCCGCACCCCGCCAGTTTCCCGTCCAGCCACTCCAGCACGGTAAAAACCCCCAACACATACAAGGGCAACACCGGCAACACATACCGCCCCGCCCCTTCCGGAATCTTGTAGGCCGATTCCATCGCCACATAGTACGGCGCCAGAAAA
>JBIJCW010000129.1:0-6613 GCA_044344495.1 Kiritimatiellia bacterium
TTGACTCACCCCCGCAAAAGCAATATCCTATGCCCCTTTAACGACGAAAGGACGACAACGTTCATGAGTACTCAATTGGTCCATGCCCGACAAGGAACGATCACGCCCCTGATGGAAAGGGTTGCCCGTGACGAGAATGTCCCACCCGCTCGGGTCCGTGACGAGATCGCTTCCGGGCGTGCCGTCCTGCCCGACAATCCCGCCCATCCCAAGCAACGCCCCATGATCGCCGGTCGCGCGTTCCGTACCAAGGTCAACGCTAACCTCGGCCGATCCACCCAGCGGTCCGCCGCTGGCGAGGAACTCCGCAAACTGGCGGTGGCCCTGAACGCCGGTGCCGATTTCGTCATGGACCTGAGCGTCGGCGCCGATCTGGCCGCCATCCGGGCAGGCATGCTCAAGGCCAGCCCCATCCCCCTTGGCACCGTCCCCCTCTACGAGGCCGTCTCCCGCCTGAACGGCAACACGCCGGCGCTCACCCAGGAACTCCTGCTCGACGTCATCAAGGAACAGGCCGAACAAGGCGTGGATTTCATGACTCTCCACGCTGGACTGCTCCGCCGCCATATCCCCCTGGCGATGCAGCGGAAAATGGGCATCGTCAGCCGCGGTGGCGCCCTCATGGCCGAGTGGATGAACACCCATGGAAAGGAAAACCCCCTCTTCACCTGCTGGGACAAGGTCATCGATATCTGCCGCACCCACGACGTCACCGTCTCCCTGGGTGATGGCCTGCGCCCCGGCTGCATTGCCGACGCCAGCGACGCCGCCCAGTTCGCCGAACTCGACACCCTCGCAGAACTGGTCCACTGGTGCCGCAAGGAGGGCGTCCAGGTCATGGTGGAGGGCCCCGGCCATGTCCCCTTTAACCAGATCCAGGAAAACATGGAGCGCGAACAAAAACTTTGCGATGGGGCCCCCTTCTACGTCCTCGGCCCCGTCGTCTGCGATGTGGCCCCCGGCTACGATCACATCACCTCCGCCATCGGCGCCACCGCCGCCGCCTACCATGGAGCCTGTCTCCTCTGCTACGTGACCCCGGCGGAACACCTTGGCCTCCCTTCCGAGGACGAAGTCCATCAGGGCGTCATCGCCTACCGCATCGCCGCCCACGCCGCCGATATCGCCCGAGGCCTCCCCGGCGCCCGCGCCGCGGATGACGCCATGGCCGACGCCCGCATGGCCTTTGACTGGAAGCGCCAGTTCAGTCTCGCCCTCGACGGCGAGCACGCCCGCCAACGCTACGAACAAACCCGCTCCTGCGAGGATTCCGCCGACGATCATTGCTCCATGTGCGGCCGCGATTTCTGTGCCATCCGAACCACCAAGCGCATCCATGAACAAAACACCCATTGATCAAGTCCGCGATATCATGCGGAAACTGCGGGCCCCCCAGGGCGGCTGCCCCTGGGACCGCGAACAGGACCTGGAATCGCTCAAGCCCTTCCTGATCGAGGAATGCTATGAACTGATCGACGCCATCGACTCCTCCGATGTCGGCAAGCACCGGGAGGAACTGGGCGACATGCTCCTCCAGATCATTTTCCAGACCCAGCTCCGCGAGGAGAAAGGAGAGTTTACCTTCGAGGATATCTGCAATACCCTCGCTGAAAAGCTCATCCGCCGCCATCCCCACGTCTTTGCCGACGTCACCGTCACCGGATCCCGCGATGTCCTCACCAAATGGGAGGAGATTAAGAATAAGGAGAAGAAGGGCGGAAAACGTTCTGTGGTGGAAGGGGTCCCCAACCACCTGCCTGCCCTGATGAAGGCCCATCAGGTTCAAAGCCGCGCCGCCCGCGTCGGGTTCGATTGGACCGCCATCCATGACGTCATCGCCAAGGTGGAGGAGGAACTCGCGGAAACCAAGGCGGCTATCGCCGCCGGCGACCACGACGGCGTCGCCGAGGAGATCGGCGACCTGCTCTTCGCCGTCGTCAACCTGAGCCGCTTCCAGAAACTGCACGCCGAGGAACTCCTCGCCGCCACCGTCCGTAAGTTCGCCCGGCGCTTCCAGTTTGTTGAGCGACAGGTCCACGCCAAAGGCAGACAAATGACCGACTGTTCACTCGAAGAACTGGATGGCTATTGGAACGAGGCCAAGGTCGCGGAGAAAGAATAAACGCCCTCACGCGGTGAACCAGTCACCCATGCACACCCCGTCCCCCGCCCCGCTACTCCACCGTCACACTCTTGGCGAGATTCCGCGGTTGGTCAATCGGACACCCCCGCACCCGCGCCACGTGGTAGGCAAATAACTGCAGAACCACGGCCACCGGTATCGATGCCGTCAGATGGGAACAACGGGGAATGGGGATGAAAGCGTCCACCTGGGCCATGGACTCCTCGTCTCCTTCCGTCACCACACCAATCACCGGCGCATGTCGCGCCCGGCATTCCTGAACATTGCTAAGGGTCTTCTCCTTGCCGGGGATGTCATTGATCAACGCCAGTACCGGAACTTTGTCGTCCAGCAGGGCAATCGGTCCGTGCTTGAGTTCCGCCGCATGGTAACCTTCCGCGTGGATGTAACTGATCTCCTTCAGCTTGAGCGCCCCTTCCAGCGCCACCGGATACATATGCCCGCGCCCAAGGAAAAAGAAATCCCGCGCCTCCGCATACCGCTTCGCCACCTCGACAATCAACTCGTTTACACCCAAAACCGCCTTGACCAGCGCGGGAATCTTCAGGATCTCCGCGCAAATGTCGGCGCCATTTTGGCGCGACAACCGCCGACACCGCCCGATCTTGAGCGCCATCATCAGCAACACCGCCAACTGACACGTGAACGCCTTGGTCGACGCCACGCCAATTTCCGGCCCCGCATGCAGATACACGCCGCGACCCGCCTCCCGCGCAATCGTCGATCCGACCACATTGCAGATCGCCACCACCAACGCCCCCTTCTGCCGCGCCTCCCGTACCGCCGCCAGCGTATCCGCCGTCTCGCCGGACTGACTGATCGCCACCACCATGTCATCCGGATGAATGATGGGGTTGCGATACCGGTACTCCGCCGCCTGCTCAACTTCCGTGGGCAAATCCGCCAGTTCCTCGAAGTAATACTTGCCGAGCATGCCCGCATGCAAGGACGTCCCGCAGGCCACAATGACCACCCGCCGAATGCCGGATAACTCGCGAGGCGACAAGGCCAACCCGGATAGAATCGCCGTCCCCATCGGCTCATCCAGCCGCCCGCGTAGCGTATTCGCCAACGACTCCGGCTGCTCGAAAATCTCCTTCAGCATGAAATGCTCGAATCCGCCCTTCTCCGCCGCCCCCGCATCCCAATCCACCTTGGACACCTCGCGGGCAACCGGAATATTGTGAATATTGCGGATGTCCGCTCCCGCGGCAGTCACCACGGCCACATCATCATCATTCAGGTAGATGACCTGCCGTGTGTGGGCGATGATGGCGGCAACGTCACTCGCCACAATCGTCTCCCCATCCCCCAGTCCGATCACCAGGGGACTCCCCTTCCGCGCCACCACGATCCGGTCCGGTTCATCCGCCGACAGCACCGCAATGCCATAGGTGCCTTCCACATGCTTGAGCGCCGCACAAACCGCCTCCAGCAAGTTGCCATGGTGCAATTCACCGATCAGGCGTATGAGTACCTCACTGTCCGTCTGCGAAGCAAACACGTGCCCCTTTGCCTCAAGTTGGCGCCGTAACGCCGCGTAGTTCTCGATGATCCCATTATGCACCATCGCCAGCCGCCCCGACCGGTCGGCATGCGGATGCGCATTCTCCTGCGTCGGACTCCCGTGCGTCGCCCAACGGGTGTGCGAAATTCCCACATGTAAACGCTTGAGGAAGGTCTCGTCCCACCCCTGAAAGACACTCTGCTCAAGATCACGCACCTTCCCCTTGTTCTTCAGGAGGTGCAGCCGTCCGCCCTCTGCCACCGCCAGCCCTGCGGAATCATAGCCTCGATACTCCAACCGCTTGAGCCCGCCCAGAAGCACATCCACCGCCTGCTTCCCGCCCACATAGCCAACAATTCCACACATGACTCACCCCTCCTGTTCAACCACCTCTATGTCCCGCCGCACAACATCCCCCGGCCGCGTACTGGCCTTCGGCCATAGCTTCCGCCCGGGATAGATTGATGTATGTATCCCGGTATGCACATGATCCCCCAGTACCGCCCCGAATTTGCGGCGGCCCGTATCCACCAACTCCCCACCCACCACAGACCGGTGGTTCCCGCCATCATGCCTGAAATTGGCCGTTATCGTCCCCGCCCCGAAATTCACGCCCTCCCCGACAATCGAATCCCCGCAGTAACTCAGGTGCCCGATACTGGAACCCCGCATCACCAGCGAATTCTTGATCTCCACCGCCTGCCCGATATGACAACCATCCCCAATACTGGTGTTCCCGCGCAAGTAACAGTTCGGCCCCACCTTGCACCCGGCCCCGATCACCACGTTGCCCTCAATGTAAACCCCCGGCAACACCCGCGACCCTTTGCCCAGCACCAGCCGTCCCTCAATATGCGCCGCCGGACTGACTGCGCCTTCTATGCATTCACCCTCCAGCCCACCCACCAGCAGTTCGTTGATGCACAACAAATCCCAGGGATAACGGATGCGAAATGTCCCGGAATCCAACCCCATCTCCACACCCCCGGCATCCACACCACCCGCCTTGCTCCCAACCCAGGCCAGCACCTCGCCCTCCGGATCCCGTAGCACCACCGCCCCGGCGGCCTTCACCAACCCGGCAATCGCGGCCACCGAAAGCCACGCATCCCCCCGCACCCACAAGGCCGGAGCATTGCCCGGATTCCCGTCCACATCGAAACCGCCCGCGGCCAGACGCGCCCTTTGCACCACACCCAGCGGCCGGTTCGCCACCGGGCACTCCGCCAGCGCCCGCGTACAGGTAATCGGGCGACACCCCGCCGGACTCCCCGCCTCGATGAGAACAGCCTTCACGCCCCTAACTCCTTGTGAACCGCCGCCGTCAACGCCGCAATCCACTGATCCACCTTGGCCTGCTCCTTCGCCTCCACCAGGAGCCTGATCTTATTCTCCGTCCCGGAATATCGCACAATCATCCGCCCCGTCCCCCCCAGATCCTCCTCGCACTTCCCCATCACACGCACTAACCCGGGTAACCCCGCAATCGGCTTCTTTTCCTTTACCTTGAAACTGACCAGCGTTTGCGGGTACTCATCCATGCATCCGGCCAACTCCGCCAGCGTCGCCTTGCGCTGCTTCATCAACCGCATCACCTGCAACGCCGTGATAATGCCGTCACCCGTCGTGGCGTAATCCATCAGAATCACATGCCCGCTCTTCTCCCCGCCCACCGTGGCACCCGATTTCCGCATCTGCTCAATCACCTGCCGGTCCCCAACATCGGTCGTCACCACCTGAATCCCCGCCTTCTGCATGGCCTCGTGCAACCCCATGTTGCTCATCGTCGTCGCCACCAGCATGTTGCCCGCCAACTGATTCCGTTCCTTGAACCCCAGCGCACACATCGCCAGGATCCGGTCCCCATCCACGACATTCCCCGCGGCATCGCAGAAGATCAACCGGTCGGCATCCCCGTCAAACGCCACACCAATGTCCGCCCCCTGCTCCCGCACCACCTTCGCCACCGCCTCCGGGTACAACGCCCCGCACTGGTTGTTGATGTTATACCCATCCGGCTCAACATTGATCCTGGTGACCTTCGCACCCAATTCCTTGAAAATCAGCGGCGCGATGAAATACGACGCGCCGTTGGCGCAATCGAGGACAACCTTCAACCCCTGCAGGTCCTGATTCCGGATCGTGCTTTTGGCAAACTCAATGTACCGCCCCCGGGCATCATCAATGCGATACGCCTTGCCCAACTGGTCGCTGCGGATGTGCTCGCTCGTCAATTCACCTGAGGTAATATGCCGCGAAATCTCGTTTTCAATTCCATCGGAAATCTTGAACCCATCCCCGCCGAAAATCTTGATGCCGTTGTCGTCCGAGGGATTGTGCGAGGCCGTCAGCATGATCCCCACTTCCGCCGCCATCGAACGCGTCAGATGGGCAACGGCCGGCGTGGGGACCGGACCGACCAGCAACACATCCATGCCCATCGACACCAATCCGCTGGTCAACGCCGTCTCCAGCATGTACCCCGAAAGCCGGGTATCCTTGCCGATCACCGCACGGCAGGAACCATGCCCCGTCGCCTTGAAGACATGCCCAATGGCCTTGCCCACCTGCAAAGCCACCTCGGCGGTAATCGGATATCGATTGGCCTGCCCCCTGATCCCATCGGTCCCAAACAAGCGATCCATACGACACCTCCTGCAACGGCCTCCTGTTCACAGCACGGGCCTTTGTTTCTCAGACTATACCAAGCCTGCCCCCCCGGGAAAAGCCTTATCCTCCTTCCGGGCATTCGCATTTGACAGCCTCACCCCCTGCCCCTATTGTTCCCCTATGCTTCCCCAATGGATTATCGAGCGGAAACGCGACGGCCACCCCCTCACCGACGGGGAATTGTCCTTCTTCATCACCGGCTATGTCCGCGGCGATATCCCCGACTACCAGGCCGCCGCCCTCGCCATGGCCATCTATTTCCAGGGCATGACCCCGGACGAAACCGTCACCCT
>JBIJCW010000087.1:0-8906 GCA_044344495.1 Kiritimatiellia bacterium
GTTGTTTCCGGTGCGGGGGGGGCCGTCAGGGCGGGTGTGGTTTCGGTGGAGAGGCGCTGCAGGATGACGTCGTCGATGGCGCCTTTGATCATGCGTCCGTCTTCCCGAATCTGGATCCACAGGGGGGTGGTGACGCTTATTTCCGCTGTGGCATCGGGTCTGCCGGGGACCTCGTTCTGGATAACGATCCGGTGTCCGGGAGGGACGCTGACGACGATGATCTGATCAAACCGGGGTTGGACATCGAAGCCCACTTCGCAGCCGCGGATTCCGATGGTGGCCCGGCTGGTCTTGACTTTGAATCGGTCCGGGTTCAGGTCGGTGATGCGGCCGGTGATTATACGGCTGAAGCCGCGGAGGATCCGCATGCAGAAGGAATTATCCGCCTTGCTGGCCGGATCGAAGGTGTATTCATCGAGCACGACCTCGCCGTTTTCGCCCTGGGAGAAGACGGAGTCGTCCTTGAACAGCACTTTGAGGCGGGCGTCCGGACCGGTGGTGATTGTGTCGCCGGTATAGACGGGGTCATTCAGGGCGAGGAGGCGCGGGGCTTCGCCGGGGGTTGTGGCATGGACGGCGCCTTGCAGTCCCACCACCTGGCCGATCGGGGCGGGTGCGGCAGCGGCTATTGCGTACTGGGCGGCGATAAATCCGCAAACCAACCATGACAACAGTTTCATGTCTTAAATTATTGATCCGGACGGGGCAGGTGTCAATGGTGGAATGGTGGGAATGAAGGTAAAATCCCCGGGGTGCACCTCAGGGTTTGGGGCGATCCCCGCGGCCTGGTGGGGCGGCTGAGGTGTAACGTTTGCCTCCACCGGGGCAAGCCCGGTGGGCGGCTGAGGTCATGTCTCCAGAACTCAGGAGACGCGCCAGTGCGGATTTGGGCGTTGCCAGTTGGGTTGAGGATTTCGTAATGTCTGCCGGAACGGAGAATTCCTATGGGCAGCACATTTGGGCATCTATTCAGGGTGACGACGTTTGGCGAGTCGCATGGGCCGATGGTCGGGGCGGTGGTGGACGGGGTTCCGTCCAGACTGGCGCTGACCGAGGCTGACATCCAGCCGCAGCTTGACCGGCGTCGGCCGGGGCAGAGCGATTTGACGACGCCGCGGGGCGAAGTGGACCGGGTGCAGATTGTGTCCGGGGTGGAAAAGGGGGTGACCCTGGGGTCCCCGGTGGCGTTAACGGTGCACAACCGGGACACGCGTCCGGAGGATTATGGCGAGATGGCGGCGGCGCCGCGTCCGTCGCATGCGGATTTTTCCTACAAGATGAAATACGGGGTATTGGCCTCCAGCGGGGGCGGGCGGGCGAGTGCGCGGGAGACGATTGGCCGGGTGGCGGCGGGGGCGATTGCGGAGAAGTTACTCAGGGAACGGTATGGCATTGAGATTGTCGCGTGGGTCGAATCGGTACACGAGCTGGTGGCATCCGAACCTGACTTGGGGTTGTTGACGCGCCGGGAAGTGGATCGGACGCCGGTGCGGTGTCCGGACGCCGACCTGGCGCAGCGGATGGCGGACTTGATCCGCCGGACGCGGGACGAGGGGAATTCGCTGGGGGGAGTGGTGGCCTGTGTGTGCCGTCATGTTCCGGCGGGGTGGGGTGAGCCGGTATTTGACAAGATCAGTGCGCGGCTGGCGGCGGCGATGCTGTCCATTCCTGCGACGCGTGGGTTTGAGATCGGGGCGGGATTCCGGTCCACGCGGATGACGGGGGTGGATCACAACGACTTGTTTGTGCGCAAGGGCGACCGATTGGGGACGGTGACGAACCGCAGTGGTGGTGTTCAGGGGGGGATCACCAATGGGGAGCCGCTGATTTTCCGTGTGGCGTTCAAGCCGCCGGCGACGATCGGGAGATCGCAGGCGACGGTAGACTGGGACGGGGGGGGTGTGAATCTGGCGGCGAAGGGGCGGCATGACCCCTGTGTGGTGCCGCGGGCGGTGCCGGTGGTTGAGTCCATGGCGGCGCTGGTGCTGGCGGATGCCGCGTTGCTGGCGGTGGCGGCGGGATGAGTCGGGCGGGAACATTCGAAATCCTGGCGACCGACAAGAACACGCAGGCCAGGCGTGGCCGGCTGTGGACGGCGCACGGGGTGGTGGAAACGCCGGTATTCATGCCGGTGGGGACGCAGGCGACCGTGAAGGCGATGACGCCGGCGGAGTTGGAGTCGGCGGGTTCCGAGATCATCCTGGGCAACACCTACCACCTGTATGTGAGGCCGGGCCTGGAGGTCATCGAAAAGTGCGGCGGGTTGCACCGGTTCATGGGGTGGGATCGTCCGATTCTCACGGACAGCGGTGGATTCCAGGTATTCAGTCTGTCCAAACTGCGAAAGATCATGCCGCATGGCGTTGAATTCTCGTCGCATGTTGACGGTACCCGGTTATTCCTGGGGCCCCGTGAGGCGATGGATATCCAGAGGCGGTTGGGGTCGGATATTGCCATGGCGTTTGATGAGTGTCCGCCCTATCCGTGTACCCACGAATACGCTTGTCAGGCCGTGGATCGGACCCTATCATGGGCCGCTTTATGTGCCGAAACCCGTTCCGGCAACGGTCAACTTGTGTTCGGGATTGTGCAGGGCGGGGAATTCGCGGAACTGCGGAAGCGGTGTGCGCGCGAGTTGACGGCGATGGGGTTTGACGGGTATGCGGTGGGGGGCGTGAGTGTTGGCGAGCCGGAGACGGTGATGCTGGAGGGGACGCGCCACGGGGTGGCCGAGTTGCCGGTGGAGAAGCCCCGCTACCTGATGGGGGTTGGGGTGCTGAGGCAGATGGTCGAGGCCGTGGCGTTGGGGGTGGACATGTTTGATTGTGTCATGCCCACGCGGTATGCGCGGCATGGGACGGCGTTGACGAGGGCCGGGCGGTATCCGGTCAAGGCAGGGGAATACAAGGAGGATCCGCGGCCGGTCGAGGAGGGGTGCGGGTGTTATTGTTGTTCCCGGTTCAGCCGCGCGTATGTGCGGCATTTGATGAATGTGGGAGAGATCCTCGGGGTGCGGTTGTTGTCGATCCACAACATCCACCGGTACATGGAATTTATGCGTGAGATACAGCGGGCCCTTGAGCAGGGTGTGTTCGAGGAGTATCGGCGGGAATTTCACGCGCAGAACAAGGGGAAATTATGACAGCGATGATGATGACGTTGGGAATGATGACGCCTCCGGCGGGGCAGGGGCAGCAGGGCGGCGGCATGATGATGATCGGCTACATGGTGATCATTTTCGCGCTGTTTTATTTCATGATGATCCGTCCGCAGCAGAAGCGGGAGAAGGAGCGCAAGAAACTCATTTCCGAGATCAAGGCGGGCGACCGGATTATTTTCTGCGGCGGCATGATCGGCACGGTGGCGGCGGTGAAGGATCATCTTTTTACGGTCAAGTTGGCCGAAAATGTGAAGGTGGACATTGCGCGTGGCGCGGTGTTGCGCGTGTTACAGAAGGATGAGGATGTGGGAGAGGTCTCAAATGGATAAGAAAGCGCTCTGGAAGTGGTTGTTGCTGGTGGTGTTGATTATCGGATCCCTGGCAACGGTTCTGCCGTTGAAGGACAAGATCCGGCTTGGGTTGGATCTGCGGGGCGGAACCAGTTTCACCCTTGAGATCGACGAAGCGGGGGTGCTGGACCAACTTCGCGAGGAATTCAAGGAGATGCCGGAGGCGCAGCGCGTTGAGAAAGTGCCCGCGCGCGTGCGGGATTCCCAGGAGCGTGCCTTGGAGGTCATCCGCAACCGCGTGGACGGACTGGGGATTTCCGAGCCGGTCATCTACCCCGAGAAGGGGAACCGGATTGTGGTGCAACTGCCCGGCATCGGCGAGAAGAAGCGCGAGGAGGCGAAACGCGCCCTGCAGGATGCGGCGTTTCTGGAATTCCGGATGGTTCACGAAAAGAACCGCGAATTGGTGGACAAGTTGTTTGACAAGGGAGTGGCGCCGGAAGGCTTCAAACTGACCACCTCCAGCGGCAAAGGGGTAAGCCGCAACTACTACAAGCGTGACAAGACGGCGGCACCCCTGGATGCGGATGCCCGCAAGAAGATGGCCACGTTCAATGCGCCGTCCGGATGCGAGATGTTGCTGGAGAAGGAGAAGATTGATGGCGAGGAATTGTACACGCCGTATTTTGTCGAGAAGCGGGCGCAGTTGACCGGCGACACACTCAAGAACGCGGCGGTGGATTACCGCGCCATGGGGCAGGTGGCGGTGAGTCTGGAATTCAACGCCAAGGGGGCGCGGAAGTTCGCGTTGGTGACCACCGACTACGGTCCCGGCGGGGCGCGTAATCCCAATCCGCAGGTGGGGCGGCAGATGGCGATTGTGCTGGATGGCACGCTGTATTCCGCGCCGGTGATCCGGGAGCCGATTCACGGCGGTCGTGCGGAGATCAGCGGCACTTTCACGGTGCAGGAGGCGGCGTTCCTGTCCAATGTCCTGAAGGCCGGTTCGTTGCCGGCGCCGGTCAAGATTGTGGAGCAGCGGGTGGTGGACCCGACCCTGGGTGCGGACACGGTCAAGAGCGGGATCACGGCCGGCATCATGGGATGCGTGGCGATCCTGGTCCTGATGGCGCTCTATTACCTGGTCAGCGGTCTGGTGGCTAACCTGGCGTTGGTGTTGAACGTGGTGCTGTTGCCGCTGGGCATGGTGCTGGTGGCGGGTTTCCTCGGGATGTTCGCCAAGGATGCACGGACGGGTGGGGCGATTGCGTTGCCCGTGTTGACGTTGCCGGGCATCGCCGGCATCGCCCTGTCGATCGGTATGGCGGTGGACGCCAACGTCCTGATCTTTGAGCGGATGCGTGAGGAGTTGCGGGCCGGCAAGGGATTGGTGGCCACGATCCACGCCGGGTTCTCACGGGCATTCACGGCCATTTTCGACTCGAACCTGACGACGATCATCACGGCGGTGATTCTCTTCGTCATGGGCTCCGGTCCGGTCCGTGGTTACTCGGTGACGCTGATCGCCGGTTTGATTGTCAGTGTGTACACGGCGGTGGTGGTGGCCCGCATGTGCTTCAATGCGATTGGGTCGAGGACCTCCTCGATCGGGGTGTTGAAGATGATGGACGTGATCAAGCCGACGAATTTTGATTTCATGAAGCCGTGGAAGATTGCCCTGGGCATCTCGGTGGCGGTCATCGTGGTTTCGTGGGGCACCATGATCTACAATGGCATGCAGGATCCCACACGGGTGTTCGGCGTGGATTTCACCGGCGGGTCGCAGTTGACGTTCTCGGTGGAGAAGAAGGTGGACGTGGATACGGTGCGTACGGCGCTGGAAGCCGAGGGCATCAAGGATGCGACGCCGTTGTATCAAACGGAAATGCAGAGCGGCAAGGAGATGATGGTGGTCAAGGCCGGCAATGCGGAGCAGGGCGCGCGGGTCAAGTCGGTGATTGATGCCAAGTTCGGCGCGGCCGGCTTCAAGTTGATGCAGCAGGATGATGTGGGGCCCCAGATTGGCCGCGAGCTGAAGGCCAAGGCGGGGATCGCCATGGCGTTGTCGCTGCTGGCGATGATCATCTATATCTGGTACCGGTTTGAGCTCGGGTTCGGGATGGGCGCCGTGGCGGCGTTGTTCCATGACGTGCTGGTGACGGCGGGGGTGTGCCATTTGTTGGGCGTCCAGTTGAACATGACGGTCATGGCGGCTCTGATGACCATCGTCGGTTACTCGGTTAATGACACCATCGTGATTTTCGACCGGATCCGCGAGGACTTGCGGATGGTGCGCGGGAAATCGTTTACGGCGATCTGCAACCAGAGCATGAACGAGACCCTGTCGCGGACGCTGTTGACGAACTTCCTGACGTTCATCTCAATTCTGTGTCTGTTGGTGTTTGGCGGCGGATCGATCCGTGACTTCTCGATCGCGATGTTCATCGGCATGGTGTCGGGAACGTACTCGACCATCTATATTGCCACGCCGGTGGTGTTGATGTGGTACAAGTTCAAGACGCCCGACATGGGAACGAAGTCGGCGGCGTGAAGTCCTGGCGGGTATTGAACGAATGGCGGGAGCCGGGGGATGACCCGGGTCCCGCAAACCATAGCGCCGGGAGGGTTTCCCGGCCTGCCTTTCCCGGAATTCCCGCGCCCCTTGCCTCAGTGCTGGCCGGACGCGGCGTGCATTCGGTCGCGGAGTTAGATCGCTTCCTGCGTCCGCGTCTGAGTGACCTTGCCGATCCCTTTCAACTTCCCGGAATGAATGCCGCCGTGGACCGGATTTGGCGTGCCATCCAGGGTGGGGAATCCATTGTGGTCTATGGGGACTATGATGTGGACGGGATTACCAGTGCCGCGCTGATGGTATTGGTTCTGGAGCGGTTGGGGGCGCGGGTGACGCCGTACTTGCCGAAGCGCATGGAGGAGGGGTACGGGTTGGGGATTGAAGCGTTGCGGCGATGTCTGGATCAATTCCACCCGGGCCTGATTGTGACCACGGATTGCGGGACGGGGTCGGTCGAGGCGGTACGGATGGCGTCGGCGGCGGGGGTGGATGTGGTGGTGACTGACCACCATGAGTCGGGGGGCGAGTTGGCGCCTGCGGTGGCGGTGGTCAATCCCAAACTCGGGTCGGATCTTCTGGCGCGGACGTTGGCAGGGGTTGGGGTGGCCTTCAAGGTCTGTCATGCGCTGATCAAGCGGGGGCGGGAGGGTGGGCGGAAGGAAGCCGAGGGGGTTGATTTGCGCGACACCCTGGATCTTGTGGCGTTGGGGACGATTGCGGATGTGGTTCCGTTGTTGGGGGAGAACCGGATCCTGGCCAGTCACGGGTTGTTGCGGCTGAACCGCCGGGAACGGTTGGGGCTTCAGGCGTTGGGTGAGGTGGCGGGGGCCAGCGGGGATCTGGGGGCGTACCATGTGGCGTTTGTGTTAGGGCCGCGGTTGAATGCGGCCGGGCGGATGGGGACAGCGGACGCGGCCTTGGAACTGCTTTTGACCGGGCGCGAGGAACGGGCGCGGAGTCTGGCGGCGGAACTGGATGTGTGCAACCGCGAGCGGAAGCGGATTGAAAAGGAGATTCTGGATGAGGCCGTGGGGCGGATCGAAGCGGTATTTGACCCGGCGGTACACCATGGGATTGTGGTGGGCGACCACGGCTGGCATGTGGGGGTGATTGGGATTGTTGCCGCCCGGTTGTCGGGGCGGTATGGTCTCCCGGCGATTGTGGTTGGGTTCGGGGAGGATGGAGTGGGGCGCGGGTCGTGCCGGAGCGTGGAGGGGTTTGACCTTTTGGAAGGGCTCAAATCCTGTGACTCGTTGTTAGCGCGGTACGGGGGGCATGCGATGGCGGCGGGGTTGGAGATTCACCGAGACAATTTCGAAAAGTTCCAGGAATCGTTCCGGACGTTCTGTACGGAGGCGCTGGGCGGGCGTGATTTGCGGAAGACCCTGCTGCTGGAGAGTTGGGTGGGGATGGGGGATGTGCTGGACAAGGAGTTCCTGAGGGTGCTGGAGGGGATGGCGCCGTTCGGGGAGGGGAATCCCGAGCCGGTCTGGGGGATGCGCGAAGTGCAGGTGGAAGGGGAGCCCCGCGTGGTGGGAGGCAGTCATTTGAAGATGACGCTGGTATCGGGCGGGCGCGCCTGTGAGGCGATCGGGTTCAACATGGGGGCGCGCGAGGTTCCGCAAGGACCGCTCGATGTTGCCTTTACCGTCCGGAGAAACACCTATCAGGGCCGGACGACCACGCAGTTGCAGTTGCAGGATTTTCGCGCGGCGGATACCGGCCAAAGCGTCGCCTAAGGACTTGCCGATGGAAAGGTGACAACGTTTGCATCCCTATTGCCATAGCGTCGCAGGAACTCCGCCCTTCAGGGGGGATCATCCACAGTTTCTCGCTGAAGTATTTTGGAGGGCGGAGCTTCTGCGACGCCGTGAACATTGGGTGTGTATGTCATCCATGCGTACTCTGTTCCGTCGTTTGCATTTATGGGGCGGGTGCGGTATGCTCCGTCGAATCGTTTAGGTTGAGAGACTTCATGGTGACATCAAGACAACCCATCTCCGGCAACTACGGCAAGGACATGAACACTTACCGGCGGTTGCTGCTTTTCACCCGGCCCTACTGGGGGCGTCTGGCGATTGGCGTGGTCTTTGGCGCTTTGTATGCGGGGGCCAATGCGGGGCTTCTGGCGTTTCTCAAGATGGGATTGCCGAAATTCTACGATGAATCCACCTCGATGACGGTGGTGATCATCACCGCGCTGATGTTGCCGCTGGTGGGGCTGGTGCGAGGGATCGCCGATTACCTCAGCCGGTATCAGATCCGGTGGGTGGGGTCGCGGGTGGTCATGGACTTGCGCAATGCGGTATTCGGGCGGCTGAATGAGCTTTCGCTTTCCTATTTTGTGACCAGTCGGACGGGGGAGTTGATTTCGCGGACGACGAACGACACGATGGCGGCGGAGAATGCGGTGTCGGTCGTGGTGGAGGATATTGCCAAGCAGCCGTTGACGCTGGTGGGGGCGGTGGGGGCGTTGTTATGGATCGACCCCTGGCTGGCGCTGATCAGCCTGGTTCTGTTTCCCGTGTGCATTGTGCCGGTGGCGTTGTTCGGGCGGCGCGTGCGGCGGTTCACACGTGAGGCGCAGAAGCGGATCGCGGATCTGGTGAGTGTGCTGCAGGAGATGCTCACGGGGGTGCGGGTGGTCAGGGCGTTCGGGATGGAGGAGTATGAGATGGGCCGGTTCCGGGAGCAGAACCTGGCGTTTTTCCGGCGGGTGATCAAGGTGGCGCGGGCGAATGCGGCGGTTGAGCCGATCATTGTGTTCATTTCGACGATCGGGGTCAGTCTGGTGTTGATTTACGTGCGGGCCCGGCATATGCCCTTCGAGGATTTCACCACGTATGCGGGGGCGTTGTTCATGATGTACGAGCCGGTCAAGAAG
>JBIJCW010000053.1:0-12336 GCA_044344495.1 Kiritimatiellia bacterium
GAAGCTCAGCCGCATGCATTTGCAGATCCAGCAGGCGGTATCGGCGGCGGACCGGATTTTCGAGGTGCTGGACGCGCCGGTGGATGTGCAGGAGTTGCCCGGGGCGGGGCTGGCGCCGGCGACGGTGGAGACGATCCGGTTCGACAATGTGATGTTCACGTATGGCGACCGGCCGATTCTGGATGGCATCTCGCTGGAGGTGCGGGCCGGGCAGCGCATCGCGCTGGTGGGCGGGTCGGGTGCGGGGAAGACCACGATGGTCAATTTGCTGCCGAGGTTCTACGACGTGAGCGGCGGGCGGATTGCGATCAACGGGCGGGACACGCGCGAGTACACGCTGAAGTCGTTGCGACGGTTGATGGGAATTGTGACGCAGGACACAATTCTGTTCAATGACACGATTGCCAACAACATCAGTTACGGGTCGCGGGAGGCGGATCGGGAGGCGATTATGGCGGCGGCGAAGCGGGCCAATGCGCACGAGTTCATCATGGAGCAGTCCGGGCAGTACGAAACGGTGATCGGGGATCTGGGGGTGCGTCTATCCGGGGGGCAGAAGCAGCGGCTGGCGATTGCGCGGGCGATTCTGAGGAATCCGCCGGTGATGATTCTGGATGAGGCGACGAGCGCGTTGGACACGGAGTCGGAGCGGTTGGTGCAGGCGGCCCTGCATGAGTTGATGGCGGGTCGGACGGTATTTGCGATTGCGCACCGGTTGTCGACGATCGCCACCTGTGACCGGATCATTGTGCTCGACGGGGGGCGGATTTCGGAGCAGGGGACCCACGAGGAGTTGCTGGCCGCGGGCGGGTTGTACAAGCGCCTCTATGATCTGCAGTTCGCGGGGTAGGGGCGGGGGAGGAGAAGGGTTCGGGGTTCAGGGGGGTGGTGCACGGGTGAGAAATAGCGTGAATCGGGCGTGGTTTTTGTGCTAATAAATTATTTTTTCCGGCGCCCACCCACAGGTTGTCGGGGAGGTGCCGGAGTGAGTCGCAGCCGGATAACAGGGGATGAATGACCATGAAGGACATTGCGGTTAACGACGTGAGGAACTTTGTGTTGATGGGCCACTCGGGAAGCGGCAAGACAACGTTGGCCGACGCCCTGCTTTTCAAGATGGGGATGAATGACCGGATGGGGCTAGTGGACCAGGGGTCGAGCCTGGGGGATTACACGGATGAGGAGAAGGCCCGCAAGACCACGATTTACGCCAAGTCGTTCACCGGTTTCTACAAGACCTCCGATGGCCGGAAGATGGATGTTGTTTTCTGTGACACGCCCGGGTACGCGGATTTTTCCGGGCAGGTGATCCAGTCCAGTCGTATTGCGAGTGCGGCGTTGATCACGGTGGACGCGCTGGCGGGCATCCAGGTGGGGACGGCGCGGGCATGGAAACAGGCGGAGGCGCTGGGGTTGCCGCGGATGGTGGTGGTCACGGGGTTGGACCGGGAGAATGCCTCGTTTGAGAAGGTGATGGTGGATATCCAGGCGGCCTGGGGGACCCGGTGTGAGCCCATGGTGGTGCCCCTGCCCGGTGCGGCCGGGGTGGTGGATGTGCTGGCCAGTGCGGAAGCGCCGGAGGCGGTTCGCGATGTGGTCAAGGAGGCAAAGGGTGCCCTTGTGGAGTTGGCGGCGGAGACCAACGATTCACTGATTGAAAAGTACCTGGCGGGTGAAGCCCTGACGCCGGTCGAGATTTCCGACGGGTTGCGGGCGGCGGTACTCAGTCGGGCGTTGGTGCCAGTCTATGCCTGCGCGGCGTTGAAGAACGTCGGAGTTGCGGAGGTTCTTGACGGGGTTTCGCGTCTTCTGCCATCGCCGGTGGAGCATCCGATGAAGGATGCGGAGGGGATGCCGATTGATGCTTCGCCGAAGGCGCCGTTTGTGGGGTTTGTCTGGCGGACGGTCAATGATCCCTTCATCGGGCAGATGAGTTTCATCTACGTGTGCGGCGGGACGCTCAGGGCCGACATGGACATTATGAACGTTAACAAGGGCCAGAAGGAGCGGGTGGCGCAGTTTGCGATTGTGAACGGCAAGAAGCAGGTTCCGGTGGAGGAGGCCGAGGCGGGGGATATCGTTGCGGTGCCGAAATTGAAGGTGACGGGTCTGGGCGATGCGCTTTGCCAGAACGGCACGAAGGTGACGTTTGCGCCCTACCACTTCCCGAATCCGGTGATGTGGTATGCGGTGACGGCCAAGACGCAGGGCGACGAGGACAAGATCGGCACGGCGCTGCACCGCATGGCGGACGAGGATCCGACGATCAAGGTGGAGCGCAATGCGGACACGCACGAGACCATTATTTCGGGGATGGGGGATACGCATCTGGCGGTGGCGATCGAGCACATGAAGAAGCGGAGTGGAGTGGATGTGACGATCAGCACGCCGAAGGTGCCCTACAAGGAAACGGTGACGGGGCGGGGTGATGCGCACTACAAGCACAAGAAGCAATCCGGCGGACGCGGGCAGTATGGCGATGTTTATCTGAAGGTTGAACCGCTGCGCGAGGGCGATGAGGAATGGTTTGAGGATGCGATTGTGGGTGGTGCGATACCCCACAACTTCATTCCGGCGGTCCAGAAGGGTGTTGTGGAAGGGATGTTGCGCGGCGCGGTGGCAGGTTTCCCGGTGGTGAACGTCAAATCCATTGTCTATGACGGTTCGTACCATGACGTGGATTCCTCGGAAATCGCTTTCAAGATTGCGGGCGGCAAGGCCTTCAAGGATGCGATGAGCAAGGCCAAGCCGGTATTGCTGGAGCCGATCATGCAGGTCAAGGTGACGGTGCCCGATCATTTCATGGGCGATGTGAATGGCGATATGAGTCACCGGCGGGGGCGGATCGTGGGGATGGAGGTGGCGGACGGGATGCAATTGATCATTGCCGAGGTGCCGCAGGCGGAATTGTTCACTTACTGTGCGGAACTTCGGAGCATGACAGGCGGGCGCGGTTCGTTTGAGATGTCGTTCCTCCGGTACGATGTGGTGCCTGGGAGTGTGGCCCAGAAGGTGGTGGCGGCAGCGGAGAAGGTCAAAGAAGAGGAGGAATGACCGGGGTGGGTCAAGCGAATCGGTTGACAAGTGCGCCGGGACAGTGTTTCCTGTGCCCCCGGAAATGCGGGGTGGACCGGGAGGCGGGGGGGCTCGGGTACTGTCGGGCCGGTGGGCGGGTGCAGATTTACCGGCACGGGTTGCATCATGGTGAGGAGCCGCCGGTGTCCGGAACGCGGGGATCGGGAACGGTTTTCTTCAGTCGGTGTACGCTGCGGTGTGTTTTCTGCCAGAACCATCCGTGGAGTCAGGGGGGTGAGGGGAGGGAGTATGAGGTGGCGGGGTTGGCGGAGGTGTTGGCGGGGTTGGTGGAGGCCGGGGCGCACAACTGGAATCTGGTGAGTCCGACGCCGTGGTTGCCCTGGATTGTCGAGGCGATGGACAAGGTTGCTGTTCGCGGCGTGTCGTTGCCGGTGGTGTATAACACCAGTGGATTTGAAAGTGTGGATGTTCTCAGGGAGTTGGCGGGCCGGGTGGCGGTATACTTGACGGATTTGCGCTATGCGAAGCCGGAGACGGCGGCGGCGGGGTCCGGTCATGCCGGGTATGTTGAAGCGGCGCGCGTAGCGCTGGAGGAGATGTGGCGGCAGGTTGGGCCGCTGGAGTTGGATGGGGATGGGATTGCGCGGCGTGGAACGATCTGCCGGCTGCTGGTGTTGCCCGGGTTGGCGGAGGAGGCGGTGGCCAATCTGGAGTGGCTGGCGGCGACGGTGGGAACGGGGATTTCCGTGAGCGTGATGTCGCAATACACGCCGGCGTTCCGGGCGGTTGGCCGTGACCCGTGGGGGAGGCGGCCGACGGCGGAGGAGTATGACAAGGTGGTCGCGGCTGTGGAGCGGCTGGGATTTGAGCGGGGGTGGGTGCAGGATTACGAGAGCCCCACTGCGGATGAATTGGTTGGATTTAAGATGAACCCGGTGTGACCAGGTTCGGGAACAGCATAACAAAGGAAAGCAAGGAGACAGGATGAGCGGTCATAGTAAGTGGAAGACGATTCAGCACAAGAAGGGCGCGGCTGACGCCAAGCGCGGAAAGATTTTCAGCAAGATGGCCAAGGAACTGATGGTGGTGGCCAAGGCCGGCGGCGGCAATCCGGACACCAATACGGCGCTCAGGACGATGATCCAGCGCTGCAAGGCTGTCAGCATGCCGAATGAAAACATAGACCGTGCCATCAAGAAGGGGACGGGGGAACTCGCGGCCGACATCATGGAAGAGATTTCCTATGAGGGGTTTGCGGGCGGTGGGGTCGGGGTGGTGGTCAAGGTGTTGACCGACAACAAGAATCGCGCGGCGGCGGAAATCCGGCATATTTTCAGCAAACACGGGTCCAGTTTTGCGGCCCAGGGGGCGGTGTCGCGCGGGTTCAGGCGGCGCGGTCAGATTTTTGTGGATGCGTCCTCGGTGGACGAGGAGAAGTTGATGGACATCGTGCTCTCGGCCGGGGCGGACGACATGCAGCCGGATGGCGAGCAGTTCGAGGTCCTGACGGATCCCGGGGTTTTTCCGGCCGTGATGGAGGCGCTGGAGAAGGCGGGCATCAAGGTGTCCGAGGAGTCGGAAGTTCGTCTGGTGCCGGATACCTATGCGCCGGTGACGGACAAGACGGTGGCGAAGGCGGTCATGAAGTTTGTGGACACACTCGAGGACAATGACGATGTCCAGAATGTGTATACGAACATGGACCTGGATGACACGGTGCTGACTGCCATCGAGAACGACAAGGATTGATTTTGCGAGATAAGAACCCCGCCGTGAGGTGAAGTATGCGCGTGCTGGGGGTGGACACATCGTTACGATCGACAGGGGTTGGTATTGTGGAGTCCGCCGGAAGCCGGTTGACGGCGGTGGAATACGGGCGGGTACACAATATCGACCGGCTGCCTTTGTCGGAATGCCTGCGCCGGCTGGATGCGGGAATCCGGGAGCTTATCGGGCGGGCGCGTCCCGAGGTGGCGTCGATCGAGGATATTTTCTTCTGTAAGAACGTCAGGACGGCCATGGTTCTGGGGGAGGCGCGCGGTGTGGTGATTGCCGCGTGCGCGGGAGCGGGGATTCCCGTATACGAATACGCGCCGCGACGCGTGAAGCAGGCGCTGGTCGGGCATGGCGCGGCGGACAAGGCGCAGGTTCGGCGGATGGTGATGAACCTGCTGAACCTGACGGACGAACCCCAGGAAGACGCCGGGGATGCCCTGGCGATCGCCATCTGCCATTTGCACAGTCGTTCGCCGGTGGCGGAGTTGGCGCCGGAACCCATTTAGAGGAGAGGCCATGATCACGTTCCTGGAAGGGATGATTGAGGAAAAACAGCCGACCCATGTGGTGATGACTGTGGGCGGGGTTGGGTATGAGGTGATCATTCCGCTGAGCAGTTACGATCGGCTGCCGGCAACGGGCGAGTGTTGCCGGATCCTGATTCATGACCATGTCCGGGAGGATATTCACCAGTTATTCGGCTTCATGACCGCTGAGGAACGGCGTGTGTTCCTGTTGCTGCTGAATGTCTCCGGGGTTGGGCCCAAGACAGCGTTGTCGGTGCTGAGCGGGATGACGGTGCGGGAACTCAAGGTGGCGATTACGGGGAGCGACGTGAAGCGGTTGAGTTCCATTTCGGGGATTGGGAAGAAGACGGCGGAACGGATGGTGGTGGAGTTGAGGGACAAGTTCGGGGCCGGGGAGGTGTTGGAGGCGGCGATGGCGGGGAATGTGCCGCTGGAAACGGAGATCAAGATGCGGGATGCGGTACTGGCCCTGATTTCGCTTGGATACAAGCGGGCGGAAGCCCAGGATATGGTGGTGCGCGTGATGAGTGATCCCGTGTTAGCGGGGGCTACGGTCGAGGCCGTGGTGCGCAAGGCGTTAAGCCGGTGAGGCAGGACGACGGACGATGGATGACGGGAACAGGGTGGCGGAATCATGAGTGAGCGATTGATAACGGACGGGTTAAACAAGCCGGATATAGATCTGGACCTGCGGTTGCGTCCCATGCAGTTCAGGGATTTTGTGGGCCAGCGCAAGGCACGGGAGCGGTTGGAGCTGTTTGTTGAGGCGGCCAAGGGGCGGGGCGAGTCGCTGGAGCATGTATTGTTGTCGGGCCCGCCCGGACTGGGCAAGACCACGTTGGCCTACATCCTCTCGCACGCGATGGGCGGTAACATCAAGGTGACCTCCGGGCCGGTGATTGACAAGCCGGGTGATCTGGCCGGGTTGCTGACGGGGATGGAAAAGGGCGACATCCTGTTCATCGACGAGATCCATCGCATGCAGCGGAGTGTGGAGGAGTACTTGTATTCGGCGATGGAGGATTTTGTCATCGACATCATGATTGATCAGGGGGCCAATGCCCGGTCGGTGCGGTTGAATCTGCAGCCGTTCACGCTGGTGGGGGCGACAACGCGGAGCGGGATGCTCTCGGCGCCGTTGCGGTCGCGGTTCGGGTTGAATGTCCGCCTTGATTACTACGAGGTGGCGGATCTGGAGCAGATTGCGCGGCGGACGGCGCGGATTCTGGATGTGGAGATTGAGGAGGAGGGGGCGCGGGAAATCGCGAGTCGTTCCCGCGGGACGCCCCGGATCTGCAACAACCTGTTACGGCGGGTACGCGACTATGCGCAGGTCAAGGCGGACAACCGGATCACGCGTGGGGTGGCGGACAGTGCGCTGGCGATGCTGGACATCGATCAGAACGGATTGGATGAACTCGACAAGCGGGTGCTGGAGACGATCCTGTTCAAATTCGGCGGCGGGCCGGTGGGGCTGAACTCGTTGGCGGTATCGGTGGGGGAAGAGGCGGACACCATCGAGGAGGTGGTGGAGCCTTTCCTGATTCAGCGGGGTTATCTGCAACGGACGGCGCAGGGGCGGAAGGTGACGGAGTTGACCTGCCGGCTCCTGGGCGTGGAAGGCGGCGCGGCGCAAGGCCGGCTGCTGTGATGATGTTACCTGGTTTTTGAGGGAGTGGCGGGCCGGAGCCAGGTGAAGAAGCTCCATCGCCGCAAGACGGGCTGGGTGGCGGCGGTGGGATTGTAGGGCATTCCAATCTTAAGCACCTTGTCTTCGCCATTTAGAAAGACCAGTGAGACGGGTTGGCGTGGCGACAGGCGTTCGGTGAGTTTCCCGGCTTCGACGCCAGCCCAGACGTGGAAGCGGGTATCCGACTGGCCGTCCGTGTTGCCTCCGTCGAACTGGAAGAAGAGCGGGTAGGATGGGTTCAATCCGGCGACGGCGCGCAAGGCGGCGAGGTCGTATTGCAGAAGGCACTGGTCCGGGGGGAGGGGGTGCGAGTTATTCCTGGCGGGGCGGGGGCAGACGCCATTGTTGGTGACGCCGATATTGGCGATGGAAGCCGCGCGAAGATCATACCCCGGCACACTACCGTCTTCCTCCAGAATGATCATGCGTTGAAAGCGATTCGCCGTTCCAATTCGGTAGAGGGTAAATCCTGACACGTGGGCGCTGCGATAGGCGGGGGCTTTGGTGGAGTTCTGCTCAACCAGGGGGGTGGCGCCGGCAACAGGAGTGAGGACAATGTTGGGATGGATCAGGAGCGCGACCGGTTCGGCGCAATAGAGCAGGCGCGGCGTCAGGGTGTAATCGGCCAACACCGAGAAGTGGTTCCCGAAGGTTGGGACAAAGAGTTCATCGCGGAGGTGGCGGGCGATGGGGGACAACCGGCGGGCTTCATCGAGGGCGGAGACTCTTTCACGGCTGAGCGGGATCTGGTAGAGGCCGCCATGGGCGGGGTGGAGTTGGTTCAGGGCGGGCGTGGTGGCCATGGGGGTGACGCTCCCGCCGCGGAGCGTGAGGGGTTCGGTGCCTGGTCTTTCGGGGGAAAGGACGACGGCCACGACGTACTGGCGGGACTTCGGGTCGTAAAAGAACCGGGTGAAGTCGCCAGGATAGGATTTTCCGCTGATGGGGGTCAGGCCGAGGAAGTCCTCGCATGGCACGAGTCGGGCGAGGATGGGCCGCAGGTGAGCCATTTCCGTGAAGGCGGGGGTAATCGGCATCGTTCCGAAGGGGGGATCGGGCAAGGCAAGGACGACACCCTTGAAACCCATGGCCATGGCGGTCCATGCCTGCCAGGTGAGTTGGGGTGCCGGCCGATCACGGGTGGAGTTGTAAGCAAGCAGGGCAAGGGGGGTCATGGTTGCCTTCTGGGCTGCCTCGACGACGCGGTTGCCGTCCCGGATGAAGGCGGCGTAGTCATTGGGTGTTCCCGAAGCATTGGGCTTCAATTGAAGGGCGCAGGTCAGGACGGCGCTTTCGGGCGAGTGGGCGATGAAGGTTTCGGTGGCGTCGGGGCGGATGCAGGCCAAGGTGGTGATTGTTGCGGCGGTGTTGGTGAGCTGATATTCCTGGAAGAGGCGGATGGCGTTATCCGAGGCAAGGACGGTGCCGAGGGCCAGGGCGTCAGGTTTGGGTTTCAGGGCTGTCAAGAAGTGTTGAACTGCCGGCAGGGTTGTGGTGGTCCAGTTTTTTGGGGCAGTGTCATCTGCGGGCAGGCTGGCCCAGGAGGGGGCGAGAGCCACCTTGATGGACTTTGCCTTGGCTGAGCGGAGGAGCATGGCGGTCGCATTGGGATCGTGCGAATCGCTCTGGACCCAGATGAGAGATACAGCCTGTTCCTGCAGGCGGGTCAGCGAGGCGCGCAGGGCGGTTTCATCGGACAGTGCCGGGTTGTTCAGGACAATTCCAAAGGGACAGGCATTGGCCCATTCGGCGGCGGTGGAGCGGCGCAAGCGCTCCTGGGGGGTGGTTGGCGGGGGCGGAGGTTGTCCGTCGGTTAAGTTACGTTTGCAGGAAAACGATGTGGTGGCACAGAGAATAGCGACAAGGACTGCAACGGTTCTCATGGGCGCAAACACTACTCTTTTGGGGTGTTTTGGGCAAATTGTAAGTATTGGCTGTTTATTCTGGATTAAAGTAGCGACGGCTAGTAAAGTTAGATTGTGGTGCGCGTGACTCAAGCGTGCAGATACATTGAGGGCAATGTCGTGTCCGAGTCGATACGTAAGATCATTCTGGTGGCCTCCGCCTCCGCGGACGAGCGGCAGCATCTTGAATCCGTTTTGCGGCAGGATGGGTGTGAAGTCATTCAGGCAGCGACGGGGGAGGAGGTTGTCCGGTGTTTCCGGGAGCGCCAACCGGATGTGGTGTTGCTGCATGAGGCGTTGCAGTCACCATCGGGGGTTGACATCTGCCGGGTGTTGAAGGGTGAGCCTGACCGTCTGGTGTCGTTGGTGGTGATGCGGACACCGGGAGGGCAGGGCAGGGGGGAATCGACGGGTTACCCTTGTGCGGATGATGTTGTGTCCCTGCCCCTGGATCCAGTGGAGGTGAAGATACGGGTTGGAAAGGCGCTGGAGCGATTGAGGGTGATGCGTTTGTTGCGGGAGGATACGCGGCGGATTCATGAACTTGAGCAGGCGCGTGACGAGTTGACCCAGTTGATTGTGCGTGACATGAAGGCGCCGTTGACGGGGTTGGCCGATTTGCTTGAGATGGCGGACCGGGCTTCGGTGGGGCATTTCAAGTCCGAGGCTTCGCAGTATATCAACGAGGCGCTGGATGCCACGGAGACCCTGGAAGAGATGGTGGCCTTCCTGTTGGATGTGCGGCACATGCTGGCCGGTGAGTTGAAGTTGAAGCGGCGCCGCTGTGATGTCGCCCAGATGGTGCGCGGGACGGCGGATCTGCTGGGCGAGGCGGCACAAGCGGCCGGCGTTCCTGTTGAAGTTATCGGCGAGCCGGTTTTTGCTATTTGCGATGAAAGGCTGATGGGGCGGGCTATTCGGCATCTGGTCCGGACGGCGATCCTGATGTGTCCGAAGGGGAATGCGGTCCGGGTTGAGGTGGGCGGGGATGCGGCCGGTATACGCTTGGTGGTATTGTGTGATGGTGGGGTGGGAGAGGTGGTCCAGGCTTCCGGACTGGCGGACATGATGCGGTCAAGCGAAGCGCCGGTGTCTTCCGGGTTGGGACTGGCCTTTTGCCGGCTGGTGATGGGGGCGCACGGCGGGAAATTCGGTGTGGATAGCCATCGGGGCGGAGTGTCCTGGTGGTTGACCATTCCTGCGGGTGTGGAGGTCTCCGTGGCATCGCAGGCGGAATGCGAAAGGGATCGCATACCGGAGGATGTGTCTTTGCAGCGGTCGCGCCGGTATCTTGGAGGCGGGGATGCGGCATCGCTGTCGGTTCCGTCGCGATGCATAGCGTCGCAGACGACGCGATACCAGTTTGCGGTGGCAGTGGCGATCATGTCGGCCATTCCGTTGCTGGCCTTTGGATATCTACTGACGAATGCGGTATTGGAAGATACGTTCAACATTGAGACTTTGCTGCTGATGACACCTGCGATTGTGGCGCTGGTGGCCATGGGGATCGTGCTGTTGATCCGGCATACGATGGAAATAGCGCGGTTGCGCCAGTATCTGGAGGTGATGGCCAGGGGCGGGGCCCCGAAGGGGCACGGGTGGGCGGCGAGCGCGGATTTCAAGGCGATGGGCAAGGCGTTAAACTCGGTGATGGCGCAGGCTGGTGAGAAGGTGCGAGTTATCGAGGCGCAATCCAAGGCGTTGCTGCAGTCGGAACAGCAGCGGGTGATGGTTGAGACGGTGGGCGCGGCGTGTCATCATCTGGGGCAACCGGCGACGGTGCTTGGTGTGTATCTTGACTTGATGAAGAAGAAGGAATCGTCGCCGGAGATGCAGCAGTTGATTGCGGAATGTCAATTGGCGGCATCGGATGTGGCGGGGATTCTGCACCGGCTCCAGAGTGTGGCGCACTACCAGACAGAACCTTATCTATTGACCTCGCAATTGGACGTCAAACGTAGCGACGAGCGGATCCTTAAAATCTAAATATCCTATTGTGGCATTTTGCCATACGGGGTAAGGTCAATGTCGTTGATAAACCGAAGAAGAGGAGAGATCATGAAGAGTAAGAGTGAAATCGTTGCGGAGTTGGCGGAAACAGCCGGTGTTGAAAAGAAGCAGGCCGGGGTGATGCTGGAGACCCTTGTCGTTATGGCGTGCCGTGAAGCCTCGGAGGGGTTCACCATTCCGGGACTGGGCAAACTCGTCAAGGTGGAGCGTGCGGCCCGGACGGGGCGAAATCCCGCCACTGGCGAAACCATTCAGATTCCTGCGAAGACAGTGCTGAAGTTCAGGATCGCCAAGGCAGCCAAGGATGCGATTTTGACGGTGGGCTAATTCTTGATTAGTCGATCGAGTTGTTCGAAGGGGCTGACGATGGGGGAGGGTTTCAGGGTTGAGACGGTTGAGGGGCCGTCCCCCATCGAGCGCAGGCTGTTGGGCGCATGTTCGTCGTCATGACAGTAGATGCAGAGCAGTTCCCAGTTGCTGCCGTCCGGGGGATTGTTATCGTGGTTGAAGTCCTTGTGATGGACCGTGAGTTCCCGGAGGCGCTTGCCTTCGAACTCGCGGCCGCAGCGACTGCAGAGGTGCGGTAGTAGTTTCAGTGCCCGCATCCGGTAGCCGGCCTGGCGGGTTTCGACATCGTGCCTCAACTGGTTATGCAGTTGGATCTGGCGTTCTGATGGCATAGAGGGTTCCTATGGCGGGGGTTGATCCTGATATCGACTCATACCATGTGTGGTATCTCGCGTCAATATTGCCAAACCAGCATAGAAAACGTCCAGCGGGATTGGTGTATCCAGTTCCTCCAGTCACGCTTCTTCCCTGGGGCAACGGGCGTGCATATCGAGCAGCCGCAGCAGGCGGGGCGCCTCCTGGTTCTTCAGCCAGTGTACCCGTGTCACCACTGATTCCTTGCGCAGGGCGCGAAACGGGCAGGCCTTTGAGTTGAACTTGCCTGGGCAACTCAATAACAGGGTCACGCATTTGAGTCGCAAATCGATCAGTTCGTTGTCGTCATACACAGAGGATGCCTGTTCAGAAGTCATTGGTTTCTCCTTATCCGTGGACATCATGCCACGGGGGGTGGTACAGATAATGTCCGTCTGAAATACAATCGCACGGACACAGTTTGACCGTGTGGGTCTGTCATGATGGAGGGATGTTGGCTATGAACAGAAACAAAACGCAGTTCTCACGGCTGATGGAGTTGGATAACCAGATCCGGCAGGGCAAGTACCCCAACTGCCTCTCTTTTGCGACGGAGTGGGAGGTCTCCCAGAAGACCATCCAACGCGACATTGACTATCTGCGTGACAGCCTGCGGGCGCCGATCGAGTATGACCGGGAGCGCAAGGGATTCTATTACACCGATACGCACTGGTTCCTGCCGTCCATCAGT
>JBIJCW010000131.1:0-6532 GCA_044344495.1 Kiritimatiellia bacterium
ACTTATTGAAGTTCCACGAGATCGTGCCGCCGAGACGTTTTCAGGTTGGGCTTGGCTTTATTTCAACAGGCTGTTCGCGCGAAGTGTTAAGAGTCGTAAGGGTAGAATGCAATGCGAAAGCGGAGATAAATGAGCTTGCATTTCATGTTAGGGAGCCCTAATCTGCGTCCATGTTTCGATTGGAAAAACGTTCGTTAGCTGGGGCGTCGTTGGTGCAGCAGCATTATGTTGAGGTTATTGCTGATTTTGAGCGACGAAACGGATCTGCAAGAACCTGTGATATTGCCGAGGAAATGGATATCAGTCTTCCGTCAGTCAGTGAGGCGGTAAGGAGATTGGTGTGTACGGGACTTGTGAGTCGCAGGTCCCGGCACGAGATTGTCCTGAGCGCGAAAGGGCAGGGACTCGCCGACCAGTTGGAAGGCCGGCAGAAGGCCCTGCATCATTTCATGACTGACATTCTCGGGTTTGAGGATGGCGACGCTGAGAGGTTGGCGTGTGAACTCGAGCATAGCGTCGATGCAAAGTTTGTTAAGTCTCTGCTGGTTCTGGATGAGTTCATGGATAGCGAGGGGAACGGCAAAGTGAAGCAGGCATGGACAGAGTTCCGGAAGATGAAGTTTAGGAAGGGGGTGGGCGAAAGGGACTGACGGGGTGTTGTTGTAAATCAGAGTTAGGGAGCCCTAACTCGTAAATGAAAGGAAGAGAATGAGCACGAGAAGGATGATAGTGGCAGGGATGATTGTGGCGGCAAGTCTTGTTGGAAGCAGTGACGCTGATAGCAGGAAGTATGTCTGGACGTACGAGTATTCGACCATGCCGGCCGGAATCTCAGAGGTTGAGTATTACCTGACGGCCGATGTGCCTGATACGGGCGAGCGAACTTCAAGCCAGTGGCAACACCAACTGGAGTTGGAGTATGGCTTGACCGATAACTGGGACATTGGCCTGTACCAGGTTTTCACCGAGAGTCATGAGACCAACTCGCCGTCCGCTCTTGAGTATGAGGGGTTCAAGGTAAAGACCCGGTATAGACTAGGCCAGAAGGGCGCATTCCTCGTGGATCCGCTTATCTATGTCGAATACATCAGGAACTCAAACCTTACCGAGCCGGATGTGCTGGAGGCCAAACTGGTGCTGGCAAAGGATATTGGAAAACTCAACGTGGCCTATAACGCGATCGTGGAGCGCGAACTTGATGGCGAAGGCGAGACGGAGCACGAGTACGCCGTGGGCGTCAGTTATGACCTGGCGCCGGGACTTGGCGTCGGGCTCGAAGCAAAAGGGAGTTACTCTGAACACGAGCACGCGGTTGGTCCCGTCGTTGCCGTGGAGACGGATAAGTTCTGGATGTCCATGGGCGCCGTATTTGGCGTGAATGACGAAACGGAAGACATGCAGGCCCGTATGATCATCGGGGTTGCGTTTTGAGGGGCTGTAGGATGCGAAAGACGTTGCCAGCGCTTTGCGCGATGCTGCTGATAGCCCGTGCCATGGGGGAGGAACCCCGCGGGTCTGGAGATGCCGGGCCGACCTCGAATCTACTGGCGGGAGCGCAGACCACGTGTCCCGTGATGGATGGCAAGCGGATCAACCCCAAGTTATTCGTTGATTACCAAGGGGTGCGCATTTACGTGTGCTGCAATGCCTGTGTAAAGGCCGTCCGTAAAGACCCCGGAAAATACATGGAGAGGGTGAAGGATCAGAGATAGCGGGGCTTCAGGCATGGTTCCGGAGTTTCAGTTCGATCGGATGCGGGCTCAAGTAGTACTGGTCCTTGAGATACACGATGCCGTGTTTCTCCACGTAGTGTCTTAGCATCGTCACCGGCACGATCAGCGGTACCAGTTCGCGGTGGTAATCCCCGATGATGCCTGCCAATTCCTTGCGATCTGCGTCGTCAACGACATTGCGCAGATAACCCAGCATGTGCTGGAGGATGTTCGTGTGTTTGCGGACCGTGGCGAGAGTCTTGAGCGCCCGCATCAACCTGGCCTCGTACTGCGGAATGTACGCGCGTGCCTCCCTGGTTCTTAGCCCTGCCAGTTCGCGTCCCATCTGCCGCATCAGCGTCTCGTGGTGCGACTGGATGAGCAGTTTGTTCCGGGCGTGGAATGTCATCAGGGTCCCCAGCGTCGGGCTCGTGCGGACAGCCTGGCGGAAGCGCCACAGCGTGAACACCCGCTCGATGAAGTTCTCACGCAGGTCCGGATCGTTCAACCGCCCCTCATCCTCGCAAGGCAGTGTCGGGAAATGCGCCATGAATCCCTTCGCGAACATGCCCGGGGCCTTGCCTGCAAAGCCTCCCCGGTCGTTGTAGACCTTGACGTTCTCCATGCCACTGCTGGGGGAGCGGGACTTGAAGAGGTAGCCGCATAGGTCTTCCTGCTCCAGTTCCACGACGCGGCGCGCGACCCAGTCCTGCATGCGTGCGGTGAGGTCAAGGCCGCTGCGCGTCGTCACGAGCCGGGGGTTGGCGGGATCGCCGATCAACCGCATGGATTCGCGCGGAACCCCCAGTCCGCACTCCACCTCCGGGCAAACGCCGACGAATTCAAAATGTCGTCCCAGGGTATCGGTGATGAAGTGATCGTGCTTGTGCTGGCCATCGTAGCGAACCGGTTCGCCGAGGAGGCACTTGCTGACGCCAATTCTGATTTTTTCCATAGCGCACCTCAGTTTGGTGTTTTGAGGGCTTGTTCCACGGCCTCGACGAGTTCCCTGTCGTCGGGCTTCGTGCGGGTGCCGAAGCGGCCCAGAATCTCGCCATTCCGGCCGATCAGGAACTTATTGAAGTTCCACGAGATCGTGCCGCCGAACTTCGGGTTGGTCTGCTTCGCGGTCAGGAAGGCGTAGAGCGGGTGGATCTCCTTGCCCTTGACGGAGAGTTTCGCGAATATCGGGAAGGTCACGCCGTAGGTCAGTGTGCAGAAGCTTTTGATTTCGGCGTCTGTTCCGGGTTCCTGCCCCAGGAAGTCGTTTGCCGGAAACCCGAGCACGACGAAGCCCCGGTTTGTGTAGGTGGTATAGAGTTTCTCCAGTCCCGCGTACTGTCCCGTGAAGCCGCATTTGCTGGCCACGTTGACAATCAGTAGCACCTTGCCCTGGAAGGCTGACAAGTTGACATTGTTGCCGTCGATGTCCCGCATCGTGAAGTCGTAGATATTGGTCACTGCCGCCTCTCCATGGATGCAAAGTCCCGCTACCATCCAGCCAGCCGCCACCCCGATAGATAGCCATCTCCTCATGACACACCTCCTGCATCTTGGACCGTTCCGGAATCCATTTCACTTCAAATGTACCTCATTGATGGCGGTGAATGCCAGAACTGTTCAAGTTGCGACAGATCAACGGGCTCCGATCGATGCGCCGCCGCGGCTTGCTTCAATGGAATGCCTCTGCTAATGTCACTCTATGGATACGACGTTACGCAGGATCTGCGGGTTGTTGGAATCGCCGGATGTAATGCGCCGGCATGCGGCCGTGATCGTACTCGCCGAACTTAAGCCGAAGGATGCCGCAGTGGCCGAGGCACTGGGCAAGGTGCTGCAGGATGCCAATCCGGTTTTGGCCGGTCATATTCTCGATGCGTTCGATGCCATGGACGCACCCACCATCCTGCCCCATGTGCTTCCCTTGTTGGGGGCCGACTCGATGGAAATCAAACTGCGAGTGGCAGCCCTCGTTGCCGGAGTCGGTGATCGTGTCGTTCCGGAAATCCAACGCCGTCTCGAAGGCGCCAAACCCGCCGACCGTCTATTACTGGTTGATCTCCTGGCCCGGATCCATGCCAAGGCCGCGTTCGAGGTGTTGCTGAATCTGCTATTCGATCCGGATTTTGAGTTCGTCAAGTCGGTCTGTGAGGCAGTCCGACGCCACCTGGCAGGGATCACTCCGAAGGCAAGGGCGGCTCTGTGCGCGCGACTGGACGCTTTCATGAAGACAGAGCGGGTGAGGGATCAGGAGCGGGTCACCACCTCCTGCCTGCTCCTGCTGGGAACCCTCGGCGATGCGGGAGCATGCAAGGTGTTGCTGGGGTTTGCGAAACCCGGTCACTCGCTTTACGTTCGTCGCCATGCGTTGATTGGCCTTAAGAACCTCGCTCCCGAGGGTGCGGCGGCGACAGCGGTGGCGCGGCAGATCGCGCCATACCTGACCGAGACTGATGAGGGGCTCGTGCGGCATGTGCTGGACATCCTGGCGCGTATTCCGGCGGCCAAGATAGACTGGGCGCCCCTTCTGGACAGTGCGCATTCGCCGGTGCGTGCTTTCGCGGTCCGCCGTCTGGCGGTCGAGGATACGACGGAGGTCAACGTGCGCCTGTTGGCGTTGTTGAAGCATCCTGACTCTGATGTCCGCGAAGTCGCTGCCGGGGCGCTGTCGGGGCATAGGGGGGCAACCCGGTTGCTGCTGGATGCGCTAGAGAAGGAGCCTGATTCGGAAGCGGCCTGGACCTTGGCGAAGATTCTGAAACCTCACAGCGAGGCCATTGATGGCAAGCGCTTCAAGCGACTGGCAGCGCAGGCGGTGGCTGACCTGCGGCAGGGCCGGCCACGTCATGAGTCGTTGCTGTATGTGTTGCGGAACACCAACCCTGCGGAGGCGGACGACGTTGTTTTAGATGAGGGGTTGGAACAGAAGAAGGCCCGTCATTGGGAGGCGGCGATCGCCTGCCTGCGGCGTCTGACCAGTTCGGAGCGGTTCAATGACGAGGCGCGCTATGCGTTGAGCGTCTGCAATCTGAAAGTATCCTCCAAGGACATCACTCCGCATCGGCGGATTGAAGACCACGCTTTACGCGGTCTGCAGGGGCTGCTTCGTGTTCCGGCCTTCAAACTTGCGGATCGTCTGAAAAAGGACAAGACGCTGGATGCGTCCGACCTATTCTATGTGGGGTTCCATTTCGCTGAAGTGGCTGGTGAAGAGAAGACGTTTGGCGTTGCCCTGCTAGAGCATCTGGTGAAAACGGCGCCCCGGTCCACCGAAGGAAAAGCCGCGAAAAACAAACTCAAATTGGTGAAGGGATAGTCCTATGGAGATGCGGAATTCCGTGAAGACAACTCAAAGTCGTTATCTGGTCTGGTTTGATACGGAATATACCACACTGGAGCTGGATGAAGCCCAATTGATCCAGGTGGCCATGGTGGTGACCGACATGCAGGGATGCCGGGTTGGGGGGGCGGAACAGGATTTGGTCACCCCGGTCCGGTTGATGCCCGGGGTGGCCGTTAGTGATTTTGTTGCCAAGGAGTGTCCTGATTTGGTGCGGCATGCCCGTTCCGATACGGCGCCCACGGTTGAGGAGGTTGATGAAATGCTGGTCGCACGTCTGGAGACCCTGCTGGGACCGGTGCCGGCGAAAATCAAGGACCGGCCTATTCTCGCAGGAAACACCATTCATGCGGATTGGTGGATGGCAAGGCGGTTCCTGCCGAAATTTCTGGCCCGGTTGCACTACAGGAATCTGGATGTCAGTTCCCTGAAGATCCTGTGGCTTGGCGGCAATCTCGGCCCGGAGTTCGACAAGGAGAATGTGTCGCTGATCGGGGCGCATCTTTCCGGATGGGAGGTTCCGGCGCAGGCGCGTCGGCATGATGCCTTTTATGACGTGATGGCCTCCATTGCGGAATTGAACTACTACCGCCAGCACCTGCTGTTACCATGGGATTCTTGCTTCCAGGGGGTGTGCCTCAATCACCGGCCAAGGCGTTAAACTCCAGGGGTTTTGGGGGCAGAGCCCCCGGTCATGAGAATCCCAACTTTGATCGCACAAGGAATCCCAACTTTGAAAACTACGCGACAGCGTTGTGGTATGAAGTTGACTTTGTTTCTCCGTTTAGGTCAATATTCACGCCCTTAACAAGGAGAAAGTCCATGGCGTTCAGACCTGAGGTGATTCCTTTTTTGGTGGCATCGATCGTCTTTGCCGGCCTATTGGCGGGTGTGTTGAAGTGGGTGGGTGTTTCCTGGCGTAAGACGCTGGGCTACAGCGGTTTTGTGGGGGTGGTGTTGTGCGTCTACATGCTGTATTTCTTCCGTGACCCGGAACGGGTTATACCGGCGGATCCGGCACTGGTCGTGGCGGGGGCTGAGGGGCGTGTGATGGGGGTGGTTGAGGTTGATGAGCCTGTTTACCTGAAAACGAAGGCGGTTCGGATCAGCATCTTCCTCAGTCTGATTGATGTGCATGTGAACCGGTCTCCGGTCGCCGGCCGTGTTGAGTCGGCCAAATATTTTGCGGGGGCGCGCTATTTCACCTTTCAGGAGAAGTCGTCCGACCTCAACCAGCACAGTTCCATTTTTATCCGGGGCGAGAAGGTGGATTGCCTGGTCAACCAGGTGGTTGGGCCGGTGGCGCGGCGGGTGGTCTTCTGGCTTCAGGATGGACAGGTTCTTGCGAAGGGTGAGCGCATTGGGATGATGAAGTTCGGGTCCAGGCTTGACATGTATCTTCCCGCCGACAAGGTTGAGGTTGTGGTGGGCAAGGGAGACAAGGTTCGGGTCGGGGAGACGGTGGTGGCGCGGGTCAAAT
>JBIJCW010000017.1:0-21043 GCA_044344495.1 Kiritimatiellia bacterium
TCAATCTGCGCCATGACCTGGTTGGTGAAACTGTTCGACATCACAAAACTCGGATGCCCCGTCGCGCAACCCAGATTGACCAACCGCCCCTCCGCCAGCAGGATCAGGGCCTTGCCGTTCGGATACGTGATCTTGTGAACTTGCGGCTTGATCTCGTCCCAGCGGTAATCACGCAGACTTTCCACCTGGATCTCACTGTCGAAATGCCCGATGTTACAGACAATCGCCTGATCTTTCATCGCCTTCATGTGCTTCGCGGTAATCACGTCGCAACACCCGGTGGCCGTCACGAAGATGTCGCCGATCTTGCAGGCCTCGTCCATGACCATGACCTGATACCCTTCCATCGCCGCCTGCAATGCACAGATCGGATCGATTTCCGTCACAATCACCCGGGCCCCCTGCCCCTTGAGCGACTGGCAGCATCCCTTGCCCACATCCCCATACCCCGCCACCACACACACTTTGCCCGCCAACATCACATCCGTCGCCCGCATGATGCCATCCGGCAGTGAATGCCGGCACCCGTATAGGTTGTCAAACTTTGACTTGGTTACCGAGTCGTTGACATTGAATGACGGAAACAGCAGTTCGCCCTTGGCGTGCATCTGGTGGAGACGGTGCACCCCCGTTGTGGTCTCTTCACTGATGCCGCGAATGGTTCCGATAATCCGGTGGAACCGCTTCGGATCGCGCTTGAGGGACTTCTTGAGCTGACGCAGCAGAATCGCCTCCTCCTGACTCTCCGGCTTGCGATTGAGAATCGAGCGATCCTTCTCCGCCCGGTACCCCAGATGAACAAACAGCGTCGCATCGCCACCGTCATCGAGGATCATATTCGGTCCCTTGCCCTTGCCCCAGTCGAGGATGCGGTCGGTGTATTCCCAGTACTCCACCAGCGACTCGCCTTTGTAGGCGAACACCGGCGTGCCTGTGGCGGCGATGGCGGCTGCGGCATGGTCCTGGGTCGAGAAGATGTTGCAACTTGCCCAGCGGACTTTGGCGCCCAGATGCTGCAGGGTTTCGATCAACACCGCCGTCTGAATCGTCATGTGCAGGGACCCGGTAATGCGGGCGCCCTTCAGCGGCTTCTGCTTGCCATATTCCGCGCGCATGGCCATCAACCCCGGCATTTCCTTCTCCGCCAGTTCAATCTCCTTGCGGCCGAAATCAGCCAGTTTCAAATCCCGCACAACAAAGTCCGCATTCTTTTTCATGGCGTTCCCCTTTGAATTGAGTAAGGAAATAGATTATCAGGACGCGCTCTGTAATTCCAGAAAGGATTCCCGCCCGGTGTTCGCCGGGCGCATCTCTGACCCCCGCCCACCCCTCACCCCCGCTTGCCGCCGAATGACGCCGCATGGGCCTCCCGCTCGGCCAATTCCAAGTCATATTCCGTCATCAGCCGCGCCAGCTCCTTGAACGTCACACGCGGTTTCCACCCCAACTTGGCCCGCGCCTTGGAAGCATCACCCAACAGGTAATCCACCTCGGCAGGACGGTAGAACCGCGGATCAATCTTCACATAGTCGTGCCAGTCGAGATCCAGAATTCCAAACACTTCATCCAGAAACTGCGCCACACTGTACGCCTCGCCCGTGGCCACCACATAGTCATCCGGCTGCTCCTGCTGCAGCATAAGCCACATGGCCTCCACATAATCCCGGGCATGCCCCCAGTCGCGCTTGGCGTCCAGGTTCCCCATGAACAACTCCTTCTGCAGCCCCACCTTGATCCGCCCAGCCGCCCGCGTGATCTTGCGGGTCACAAAATTCTCCCCGCGCCGCTCACTCTCGTGGTTGAACAGGATCCCGTTGCTGGCATGCATCCCGTACGCCTCACGATAGTTCACCGTCTGCCAGAACCCCGCCACCTTGGCCACCGCATACGGACTGCGCGGATGGAACGGTGTCTTCTCGCCCTGCGGCGGCGGCGCCGCCCCGAACATCTCCGACGACGACGCCTGATAGAACCGCACCTTGCGCCCCGTAGCCATATTGTAATCGCGAATGGCCTCCAACAGCCGCAACACCCCCAGCGCCGTCACATCCGCCGTATACTCCGGCTGGTCGAAGGAAATCCGCACATGCGACTGCGCCGCCAGATTATAGACTTCGTCAGGATTGACCTTGGTCATCACATGCCGCAATGACGAACTGTCAGCCAGATCCCCGTATTCCAGGCGCAACGGGGCCCCCGGGCGCATCTCCACCACATGATCAATGCGAGTGCGGGTAATCGAACTCGACCGCCGGACGATCCCGATGACCTCATACCCCTTGTCCAGCAGCAGTTCCGCCAGATACGATCCATCCTGCCCGGTAATACCGGTAATCAAAGCCTTCTTGCTCATGAATCCCCTCCTGTCTCTTGACTTGCTTTCATCCGCGCCCACGGCAACAGTGCCACCACGAACACCAACGCCACCGTCCCCGCCACCCCCAGCGCCGCCACAATCTGCAGCGGTGTTTCGTGCATCCAACCCGCCACCGCCAAATACCCCGCCGCACAAAGACCAAGAGGCAGTGCCACCGCAAACCGCCGCTGCGCCAACTCGTAACTGAGCAGAACAGATACCAGCGTCAAGGGAGTCAACGCCAGCACCATGCCCCGAACCACCGGAACCAACGCGGGATCCTCCGTCCCGGCAACCAACCGCAGCATCAGCCCCGGGAAAAGCAGGAAGAAACCGCCCGCCCCCACCATGAGTACCCCCATCAGCAACACCGCCTTGAGCAACATCCGTCCGCTGGCATACGACGTTTCACCCCCGGAAGCCACCTTGGGGAAAAGCGCCATCGCCACCGGCTGCGGCAGAAAGAAAACAATCCGGGCCACCATCGCCGCCTTGGCATAGGCACCCGCCTGCGTCGGGTCAAAGTAGTGCTTCACCAGGATCAGGTCGGCGTTGCTCAGCACCGCATACCCTGTGAACGCCGCCATGTATCCACCCATGTACCGCAGCGTCGCCCGAACATCCACAGCGTCATCACCCCCGCCTTCGACCACCCCCCCCGCGCCACCTGCCGCCCCCTCACCCCTCGGGATCAGCCGCCCGCACATGATCAATCCCGCCGTGATGACCGCGGCCACACTCACCCCCTGCGCCGTCAATGCCCCCACGGCCCCCGCCCCCGCCCTGACCAGCACAACTCCAAGAATAAAGCGCAACAGACTGGCGGCATTGCCAATCGCCATGGACCAGCCAAACGCCTGCACCCCGATCAGGATGCCACCGGGCACCGTGCCGTAGACCATCATCACCGCCGAAACCCCCACCACATAAAGGGGTAACGGATCGGCCAGATTGAAATAAGCACCCAACGCCCGATGCCCGAACACCAGCGCCAGCAACATCACCGCCGCCGGCACCGTCAGCACCCGCATCATACCGGTCATCAGGACACGAACCAGATGGGGACGCCGCGCCTTCATGAACCGCGCCGCAAAATGGGTCGCCGTCCCGCTTAACACCGCAAACGGGGCCCCCACTCCCATCAGCAACCCCAGCATGGCGGCCATCACCCCATAGTCGACGTCGGAAAGCATCCGTACCATGGCAAGCTGGAAAAGCATGTTGCAGATGTTGCCGACTTGCGAACCCACCATCAGCACCAGACTGTGGAAGAGCAATTGATCCCCTTCGGCCCCGGCAGGATGCAGAATCGGCCCCAGCGTCCGGTGATAAAGGGGCACCAACCCGCGGAACGGCGAATACATCAGCCGCAACCGCGTGAGCGCCAGCAGCATCTCCGTCGAGGCCCTCACCACTTGGACCTTGGACCCTTCCACATCACGCCATACCGTCGGTATCTCGCGAATCCGCGTTCCCGCCCGCCTCAACTGGAACAACAGGTCCACATCAAACGCCCACCGCGTAATCCCCAGCCTGGGCAACACCGCCAGCACCGCCTCCCGCCGCATCAGTTTCGCCCCGCACTGGGTGTCCGTCAGTTTCAACCCGAACAACAACCGGGTGATCCCGTTAAATATCCTGGAAGCCACCCGCCGGTCCAGCGACTGGGGGGGACTGATTTGGGCCCCCTTGCACCAGCGTGACGCAATAATCGCCCCCGCATCACCCACCTTGTCCATCAACTCCTGAAACGCCTCCGGCGGCGTGGAACCGTCCGCATCCACGAACCCCACCCAGTCCCCGCGCGCCTCCCGGAACCCCAACATGATGGCCCCGCCCTTGCCAATCGGGTTTGGATCCACCAGGAGCCGCAGAAACGGATAGTCTTTCCGGTAACCATCCACCAGCCGCTCCGTCCCGTCGGTGGACCCATTGACCACCACAATGAATTCGGCCTCGGCCCCATACTGCCTGGAGAAATAAGGAAGATAGGCATCGAGCATACGCCCAATACGCTGTTCCTCGTTGTGGGCGGGAATAATAACCGTAAGCTGCATGGCGCGCATGATGCCAAACCCTGCCCCTGTTGAACAAATGAAAAAGGCGCGCCCCGGATCACCCCATTACCGTTCATTGCCCCATTGCCAGCCTTCATCCTTTGTGGTAGCTATTGCGCTCCAAAACGAACAGACAGGAATGGCCATGCAGGAATTCATCTATCGCTCGGGAAAACTTTTTGCCGAAGGCGCCTCCGTCGAGGATCTCGCCCGCCGGTACGGGACGCCCCTCTACATCTATAGCCGCGCTCATCTGCGTGAACGCTACCGCGCCATCGCCTCGGCCATGGCCGACGTCAAGCCCCTGATCTGCTACTCGGTCAAGGCCAACTCCAACATCGCCGTCATCAAAACCCTGGCTGGCGAAGGCTCCGGTTTTGACATCGTCTCCGGCGGCGAACTCTTCCGCGTCCTCAAGGCGGGCGGCGCCGCCAACAAGATCGTCTTCGCCGGCGTCGGCAAGACACGCGAGGAAATCGAATACGCACTCACCGAACAGATCCTGTTCTTCACCGTCGAATCGGAACCGGAAGCCCGCCGCATTTCCGAATGCGCCAAGCGCCTGGGCCTCAAGGGCCGCATCGCCTTCCGCGTCAATCCCGACGTCGACCCACAAACCCACAAGTACATCAGCACCGGCAAGAAGGAGAACAAGTTCGGCCTGGATCTGGAACGCGCCCTCAAGGCCTACGCGATGGCGGCCACCCTCCCGAACATCGAGATCGCCGGACTGCACGTCCATATCGGATCCCAGATCCTTTCCGCCGACCCCTTCGGCGAAGCCCTGCAGAAAATCAAGTCGGTCTGTATCGCGCTCAAGGCAACCTACCCGACCTTCCGCTATCTGGATATCGGCGGCGGCCTCGGCATCAAGTACAAGCCCGAACAGGAAGCCCTGAATCCCTCCGTCTTCGCCGCCACCGTGCTTCCCACCCTCAAGGAACTCGGACTGCAGGTGGTGATGGAGCCCGGACGCAGCATCGTCGGCAACGCCGGCATCCTCGTGAGCCGCGTCCAGTACGTCAAGGAAAGCCACTTCAAAACGTTCATCGTGGCCGACGCCGGCATGAACGACCTCATCCGTCCGGCCCTCTACCAGGCCCATCATGAAATCCTGCCGGTGACGGCAACCGACAAGACCATCACGGGCGACCTCGTCGGCCCCATCTGCGAATCAGGCGATTTCATCGCTCAGGACCGGGAACTCCCCGCCGTCGGCGAAGGCGACCTGTTGGCCGCCCTGAGCGCTGGCGCCTACGGGTTTTCCATGGCCTCCAACTACAATAGCCGCCCGCGTCCCGCCGAAATCATGGTGGACGGCGACAAAGTCACCCTGGTCCGCCGGCGCGAATCATGGGAAGATCTGATCACGACGGAATCCGCTTGAAAACTGAGATTGCATCGATGAAATCAGGGGTTGTTCCAACAGGAGAAAGCATCATGTTTACCGGCGCCTACACAGCCATCGTCACACCGTTCAACACCAACGGCAGCGTGGATTACGGGAAGCTTCGCGCCCTCGTCGCCATGCAAATCGCCGCCGGCATCGACGGCATCGTCCCCGTCGGCACCACCGGGGAATCCCCCACCGTGGATGTCGATGAACACGAGAAGATCATCGAGGCCTGCATCACCGCCGGCAAGGGCAAACTCAAGATCATCGCCGGCACCGGCGCCAATTCCACCGCCGAAGCCCTGGTCCTGACCCGCCACGCCCTGAACGCCGGCGCAGACGGCACCCTCCAGGTCACTCCGTACTACAACAAGCCGAATCAGGAAGGACTCTACCGTCATTTCTCCGCCGTCGCCGATCTCGGCCTCCCGGTCGTCCTCTATAATGTACCTGGCCGGTCCAGCCGGGAAATTGACGTCTCCACCATCGTCCGCCTGGCCACCCATCCCAAGGTGGTCGCCGTCAAGGAAGCCGGCGGCAGCGTCGACCGCGTCAGCCAGATCCTGCGCGCCTGCTCCATCACCGTGCTGTCCGGCGACGATTCCCTCACCCTGCCGATGATGGCCGTGGGCGCCAAGGGCGTCGTCAGCGTGGCGTCCAACATCGCCCCGAAGCCGGTGGCCGACATGGTCCACGCCGCCGCCGCCGGACGCTGGGACGAAGCCCGCGCCCTGCACATGAAATATTACCGACTCTTCACCGATATCTTCGTCGACACCAACCCCATCCCCATCAAGGCCGCCATGGCCATGACCGGACTCATTGAGGAAGTCTACCGCCTGCCCCTGTGCGAAACCACCGCGGCCAACAAGAAACGCCTGGCGGAATGCCTCAAGGAAATCGGCCTGCTGCCCTGAGGAATGCGGCATCGCGTCTGTTCCGCTCACCCCTTCGACGACGCGCTCAGCCGCCCGAAAATCAACTTGTTCATCTCCGCCCGGCTGGTCAGCAGGTCCCGCATCGACAACACCCCAACCACCTTGCCTTGTTCCAGAACCGGCAGGTGCCGCACCTTCCGCTCCGTCATCAGCGCCACACAGTGCTCGGCCGTATCCCCAACTCCCACGTGCACGACCCGATGACTCATGATCTCGTCCACCGGCGTCGTCGCCGATGACTTCCCCTTGAGAATGACTTTGCGGGCATAGTCCCGCTCCGTGACAATCCCAACCAGTTTCTCACCCTCCATCACCAGGAGCGCCCCAACTTGAAACTCATCCATCCGCCGGATGGCTTCCAACACCATCTCCCCGCGGCCGATGGCGCGGATAACGCTCCCCTTCCGATTCAGAATGTCGCGAACAGTTTCCATCTAGACCACCAGATTCTCAAGATAGTGTATCCACGCATCCATCCCTTGCCCGCTCTTGGCACTCAGCTCAAACACAAACACCCCGGGATGGATCTTCCGCAAATACTCGCGGCATTTCGCCAGATCCCAGTCCAGATGCGGCGCCAGATCCATCTTCGTCAACACCACCACCGGCGCCATGCCGAATAGCGCCGGATACTTGACCGGCTTATCCTCCCCCTCCGTCGTCGATAGCAACGCCACCTTGAAGGTCTCCCCCAAATCAAAGGCCGCCGGACACACCAGGTTGCCGACATTCTCAATCAACAGCAGCTTGACCCCGTTCTGCACCACTTCCGGCAGAAGTTGTCCCACCCGCCCCGCCTCCAGATGACAGGCACTGACCGTTTCAATCTGCCGGACTATCGCTCCTTTCCCCTGCAGACGCCGCGCATCATTGTCCGTCTGCTGGTCGCCCGTGATCACCGCGCACGACACCCGCCCCCGTAACCGCTCCAGCGTGCGCTCCAACAGGAACGTCTTCCCCGAGCCGGGCGACGAAATCAGATTGATGGCCACCACACCGCGCTCGGCCAGCCAGGTCCGGTTGGCTTCCGCCCGTGCGTCGTTTTCCGAAAGCACCTTCCGCTCCAGCAGGATCGTACGCCGTTCCAACGGGGACTGTTCATGATCATGCTCGTGACCTTCACCATGCCGGTGAATGTGATGGTGCTGATGGTCACCGCTATCACCGCAACCGCAATCCTTGCACATAACCGTTTCCCCTCCTTAAACGCCACCTTCCGCAACATCAATATCGATCGCATGGATATACAACTCCCGCCCCGCCTCAATATCCACCTCGCCCGCACCGCACTCCCCGCAGCAAATGAAAGGCGATTCCGGTCGCGAACGCTTTCCGCAAACCCTGCAACGTACCGCCGCCTCCACCCCTTCGACCATCAGTTCCGCCCCCGCCACCACCGAGTCTTCCGCCGCCAACGGGAAAGCCTCCCGCAACGCCTCGGGATCCACCCCGGAAAGCGCCCCCACCTTCACAACCACCTTCGCCACGCCCACCGCCCCCTGCTCACGCACTACCCCTTCCACCTGCTCCACCAGCGCCAACGCTATCGAAAGCTCATGCATTGCCAACTCCGAACATCCAGTTTCCTGAACCCCGAACCCTCTCCGCTCCCCATCAGCAAATCCTCGGCAACAGTTCCCCGCGGGGCACATCCACCAACCGGTGTCCGCCGGTAATCGTCTCCATCAGCACACGCCCGCCACGATCGGTCACCACTCCCACCTCCGTCGCCAGCCGCCCCTCGGGCAACGCGCGCCACGCCGTCAGGATCGCCTCCGCCGCACCGGCCTCGCACACCAGCACCAACCGTCCCTCGGACGCCACCTGCAGCAGGTCAAGCCCCAGCATCTCCGCCACCGCCCGGGCCCCGTCCGAAAACGGCAGGAGCGTCTCACGCAGCAACACCCCCGCCGGACGGTCCTCCACCAACTCATTCAGTGTCGCCGCCAACCCTCCTCGCGTCGGGTCACGCATGAACCGGACTTGCCCCGCCATCGATTGCACCGCCCGCACAAGACGATGCACCGGCCCCGTGTCGCTTTTCGGACCGTTCCGGATGCAGATGTTTTTCCGCGCCGCCAACACCGCCATGCCGTGATCGCCAAGCGGGCCACTCACCAGGATGTGATCGCCCGGCCGGATTCGCTCCGCCCCCAGACAGAATCCGTCCATCAATTCCCCGATCCCCGATGTGGTCACATACATTCCGTCACATTGTCCCCGCGCCACCACCTTGGTGTCGCCAGTGACCACCATGACCCCGCAATCCGCCGCCGCCTGCCTGATGGAATCCAGAACCCGCGCCAGCGTGGCCCGCGGCAATCCTTCTTCCAGGATCAGCGACAGGGATAACCACCGCGGCATTCCCCCGCACACCGCCAGGTCGTTCACCGTCCCATGAACCGCGAGGTCGCCAATGGTGCCGCCGGGAAATTCAAGCGGCTGGACCACATACCCGTCCGTGGTAAACACCAGCGCCTTGCCGTCCGGCATGGGCAGCGTGGCCGCATCCGGAAGTCCATTCAACATGCCGCCTCCAAAGCGCGATACGATCTCCTCGCGGATCAACTCCCGCGAAAGCAATCCGCCTCCCCCATCCCCCAACTGTATCAACGCTTCACTTCTCACGCTTCACGTCTCACTTCTCACGCTTCACATACTTGTAGTACGCCGCACATGTCCCCTCGGAACTGACCATGCAGGGCCCCACCGGATGGGCCGGCGTACAACCCGCGCCAAAGAGCGCACACGCCGGCGGCTTCATCTTGCCCTTCAACACCTCGCCACAGGAACAGGCCGGATTCTCTCTCCCGAGTTCCACCGTGACCTCATGCCGCCGTTCGGCATCATACCCCGCATACCCGGCCTTCAAACCCAACCCGCTTTGCGGAATCACCCCGATGCCGCGCCACGCCGCGTCCACCGGTTGCAGATACGTTGCCATCATCGCCTGGGCTTTTCGGTTCCCACCCGCCGTAACCACCCGCGAGTACTCGTTGGCCACTTCCGCCACCCCGCGCTGCATCTGCTCGAGAATGCCCTGGATCCCATACAGGATGTCCAGCGGCTCGAAGCCCGCAACCACGCAGGGCACGTGATAGGTCTCGGCAAATGGCCGGTAGGCATCGGCGCCAATAATGGCACTGACGTGCGCCGGACACAAGAATGCGTCAATGCGGATGGACGGATCGGACAGCAGCGCATGCAACGCCGGCGGAACCAGCTTGAAGGCCGTCAGCAACGACACGTTCTTAAGACCCCGTTTCCCAGCCTGCTCCACCAGGCAGATCACAGGCGCAATCGTCGTCTCAAACCCGATGGCCAGAAACACCACCTCGCGATCCGGATGAGCCTCGGCCAACTCAAGCGCGCGCATCGGGCTGTAACACACCTCCACCGCCCCGCCGCGCGCACGGCATTCCGCCAGCGTGGACCGCGCCCCCGGCACCGCCAGCATATCCCCGAAACTCACCACCATGACACCCCTTTCCGCCAGGGTGATAGCCACATCAATATAACTCGCCGGCGTCACGCATACCGGACAACCCGGCCCACTGATCAGCTCCACGTTGGGGGGCAGGATGTCACGGATGCCGTACCGGGCAATCGCCATGGTATGGGTCCCGCAGACTTCCATCACATTCACCCGCCGCCCCCGGCGCTCTAACTCGGCGGCCAGCGTTTCGATCCGGCCCCGGATGACAGTCGCCGCGGCAGGATTTCTAAACCCTTGGATGTAGTTCATCAAATATTAGCCGGCACAAAAGCGCAGAGCAGGTTGCGCTCGTAGAGCAGACGGACCAGCGTGCAATCCAGCGAATGCCCCGCCTTGTACGACTGCACCGTGCCCACAAACCGACCGGTATCCATCAGCGCCAGCGCCGCCACCAGGTCGAGGATGACTCTATGCCACACCGCCTCCAGCGACTTCCCTTCATGCACCAGCATCGGCTTGTTGTAATACCCCCACCGCCCTGCAATCAGGATATTCCGGGGCGTGTAGCCAATGTTGCGCGTATCGGCAAAAAGCTGGCCGACCGTCTTCACAAAAGCCATCTGGGCAAACGAGCAGTTCGTCCGCGCCAGGGCCCCGTAGCGCGCCGTCTCCGGCGTCAACCGCATCTGCAGACGCTGCTGCCCGATCGCAGTCTTGAAATTCACCGCACAGTCAATGTCCAGCACCGGCACCCCGCCGACACAGGGTTTGACCACCAGGAAACTCCCGTTCGGCCCCATGATGGAAACCGGCTCGCGTACCGTCACGTAGGACACCGGGGTCACCGTCTCGCGGATCCCCACCCGGTCAATCGCCTCCACCAGATCCATGCTGCCGCGATCAAACAACGGTGGATCGCCGGAATCCATCTTGATCATCACGTTGTCCAACCGCAATCCGAGCCGCAAGGCCACAATGTGTTCCACCATACGCACATAGTTATGAGGCGACCCGCTGCAAAGCACGATGTTCCGCTGGGTGGTCCAGATGTTGTTCGCCGAAACACGGATCGGCATTGAATCCGGAAGATCGGTACGGTGCAGCCACCACCCCTCGGTCTCGCAGGGCTCAAACCGCAATGTGCGCTGGGCCTTGCCAAAAAACGTCCCCGGTCCGGTAACCGAAACGTGTTCACGGATCGTGGTCAGGAAACGCCCCGGCCTGTCGTCCTCCGGAACCCACCGCCTATCCACCGGTTGCGCCAGGAACTTATCAAGCTCCCGTCGCAGCCCGGATGCCTCACCTTGTAGCAATAAACCATAGGATGTGTCAGACATTCAAAACCCCTTTAAAACAGTGCCCCATAACAACCAAAGCCGCCCCTCGAAAGCAAGACCTCTTTCGTTCTCTGATGGTTACGCACAAGTCGTGGCATTAACTAGTGCCTGCCCCCTATTCCGTTGGAGATGCACCCTGATGTCATTCTTAGCCGTCGTGATCACCAAAACGTGTTCGTCCACCCATAATCCGCGCATCTCAACCGGCATTACAAATGCCTCGACAAACCGGATACTTCGAACAACCCCAGAACTGCGAACCAACTCGGCCGCCTTTCTTGGCCGTCCGAAGAACCATCGGCTGGCCCGAGCACGAGCACGCGCTTGACCTTGCCCAGAATCAGGGAAAGATAGGCGACGGCAAAGATGACATAGGATTTCCCGGTGCCGGTGGCCAGATGGCACACGCCGGAAAGACGGTCCGGCAAAGGCAGGAGCCGGAGGAAGTGATCCTGACTTTGAAACCGTTGCTGAATGGCAGACTTATGCCGGTAATTCTCTAGCGCCAACTCCTTGAGGCTTTTATACCGGCCGCCCCACAGATAGATCATGATGCCGCGAATGGCATCAAACTGGTAATCGCGCCCCTGTGTCAACGCCCGGACATAATCCTCGATCTCAGCGAAATCAAAGGTGTCCACATCATAGGCCCGCAGGTTGATGTCGAGGGTATGTTCGGAGAGTGACAATCTGGACATTCGGACTCCGGTCTAGGGGTTATCCTTGTTGATCAGGTTCACAATAACTTTAACGATGGTGTCTTTGTCGGACGCCCTGCTCTCGGCAATCATCAGCGTCAACGCCACCAGTGCGTTGTCTCCCAACCGCTTGCGACCTTCAGCCCCATAAAGGATGCCGTTGGCCTCCATGAACCAGAGGAACAGGAAAGCACCGATCCGTTTGTTCCCATCCACAAAGGAATGATTCTTGATGACGAAGTACAACAGATGCGCGGCTTTTTCCTCGAGACTCGGATAGACATCCCGTCCGCCAAAGGTCTGGTAGATGGTGGCGATCGAACTTTGGAACGAAGCATCTTTTTCGCGACCGAACAAACCGCCCCCTGCGCCATCCTGTGCCCCAAGGCGCACAATGCCATCCTTCGCCATTGCATAGGTGATGGTAAATGCCGGAGCGGCGGTTGTGCCGCTCAACGTCAACCGCTGGTGGTCATATTGATCCAATAACGTCAGCGCATGAGCATAATCGGCAATCACTTTCAGCAAGCCTGTGGCTTGATCCTGCTGAAGATCCCGCCCATCGATCAGCCGCCCCATCAGTTCTACGGTCTTCTGCAATTCCTTAAGGCGGGTATTTTGTTCCAATAACCGTTTCTCATTGACCGTATAACCCCTAAGAAGATGATCCTTGAGCACTTGGGTGGCCCAGATGCGGAACTGGGTGCCTTGTTTCGATTTCACCCGATATCCAACCGAGATAATCACATCCAGACTGTACAAAACCACCGGCTTGTCGGAACCGGCAATATGCATTTTTTGCATATTGCTTTCCTGGTCCAACTCGCCTTCGGAGAACAGGTTGCGAATATGCCTGGAAACAACCGATTGATCCCGTTGGAACAACGCCATGATCTGGGCCTGATTCAACCAGACGGTATCTTTTGCCAAGTTGACTTCCAGAGATGTCCTGCCATCTTTCGCCTTGTAGATGATGATCTCATTCTGGGATTCGGGTTTCTTCATCCCTTCACCGTCACAATCTGAGATTCATTGCCGTGTTTATCCACGGCAATCAGGGCGGTCTTACTGTTGGCGCCTTTGAGCGCCACTTCACCCTCTTTCAGGTCTTTTTGATAGAAGCAGGAATCCACCTTGAAGGTCTCGCCATCATAATCGGTATCCACCAGAATCATGGCCAGACCATCCAGCCCCGCGAACGCTTGCTCATTGGTGTCGGTGATTGTGGTCTTGAAGGTGGTGAAACGGACATCGGGAAAAACAGCCAAATCCAAGATATCCAGAGCATATTGCTGATGGTCAGCCCATTGATAGGCCAACTTCTTCGTGCCAAAACGAAACCGCGTCTCGTTGAAGGTCGCAAAGTAATTCAGAATGCTTTTGGCGAAGTGTTTCATAAAGACGCCATCAGCACCTTGTGTCCGCATTCTATGGTCAAACGAAGTGGCATATAGAGCGCCACTTTACTCATTCCCAGGAGCAAATCAAGAAATCGAAAGGATCTCCATTCACACTCCATCCACCATGCCCCATCAACCATCCACCATTAACCATTCCCCTCCACCCCCCCTCTACCCCAAATCCCGATCCTCCAACCCCTCCTCGTCCAACCCCAGGTAATGGCCCAATTCATGCAGATACGTCGTGCGAACTTCCCGGCGGAATACCGCCTCGTCTTCCTCCGCCTCCTCCCGAATCACATCCAGGAACAGGATGATCTGCGGCGGAACATCAGCCCCCGCCGTCACCTCGTCCCCGAACTCAGCACCGACAAACAACCCCATGGTGTCAGGTTCAATCCCGTCCTTGCGCATCCCTGGCGAAGGCCTCCCCTCATACGTCACCGGCAAGCCCTCCGCCTGCTCGCGCAAGTCCACCGGCAACCGCCGAATCACTCCCGCCACCTCCTCTTCGGCCACCCTCCGCCAACGATTCCCACCGTCTTTCATAATAGTCCGTAGTCCGTAGTCCGTCGTCCGTCGTCCGTCGTCCGTAGTCCGTAGTCTGTAGTCCGCAGCCCCCCCCTACAACCGTATCCCCATGTCGATAAACTCCACGTCCACCTTGAACCGCTTCCTTATCACGTCGCCAACCGCCTTGACCCCGAACCCCTCGGTGGCGTAGTGCCCCGCAAAGATCGCATTAATCCCGTATTCCTCCGCCAGATGATGCGCTATCAACTTGGGCTCGCCGCTTACATACACATCGATCCCCTTCTGCCCCGCCTCGGCAATCTGATCAGCAGCTCCGCCGGAGACCACCGCCACCGTCCGAACCATCCGCTTCCCGAAATCCAAAGTGCACACCGTGTTGCCAAACAACCGGTGCGCCTGCTTCTTGAACTCGCCATACGCCACCGTCTTCGGCAAGGACCCGCTGAATCCAAGCGGCACACCATGATAAGCACCGAACGCCTCCAGAGGCCGCACCCCAAACTCCCTGCAAATCCGCGCGTTGTTCCCCAACACCGGATGCGCATCCAGCGGCAGATGGCAGGCATAAAGCGCCATGTCATGATCCATCAGGAATTTCACCCGGCGGTAATTCAGATCCGTGATCCGCTTGAGGGAATCACCCCAACTCAACCCGTGGTGACAAATCACCAGGTCAGCCTTGCACTCCGCCGCCCGCTTGAAAAACGCCAGCGAGGCATCCACCCCCACGCACACCCGCCGGACCTTGCCGGAATTCTCAACCTGAAGCCCATTGTGCGAGTCGTCCTTGAACTCCGCCACCTTCAGCGTCCGGTCCAGAAAATCAACCATCCTCTTCAGTCCCGTCATGGTCCGATCTCTCCCTTCTCCTATAAGCCGGATACTCCCAAATCCACCTCACCCTTCACAATTCATTCGTAATGCTCATTTCCCCTCCCCCTCCTCACTCGGCTCCCCGCTCCTTGCTCTCCCCCACCAACCAGTAGTACATCAACGGGATCACCACCAGCGTGAATGCCGTCGAAACCAGCAGTCCGAAAATGACCGACCAGGCCAGCCCACTGAAAATCGGATCCAGCGTGATCGGCCATGCCCCCAGTAATGCCGCCCCCGCCGTCAGGAAAATCGGACGGAACCGTACCGCGCCCGATTCCAGAATGGCATCCCGTAATACCACCCCCCGCTCAAGCGACGTGCGGATGAAATCAACAAGGATGATCCCGTTACGCACCACAATCCCCGCCAGGGCGATCATTCCGATCATCGCCGTGGCGGTGAAAAACACCGGCGTCTCGTACCCGCCCACCGGACGATTGACCACCAGGTTCAGCAACCAGAACCCCGGCATGATCCCGATCATCGTCAACGGAATGGACATCATGATGATGGCGGGCAGCGAGTACGACCCGGTCTGATACACCAGCAGGATGTAGATCGCCACCAACGCCGCCGAAAACGCCAACCCCAGGTCCCTGAACACGTCCACCGTGATCTTCCATTCCCCTTCCCCGGCCCATTCCGCCCGTAGCCCCGGCGGCAACGGCTGCTTCTTGAACCACGATTGGAGATTCAATACCGCATACGCCGGCCCCTTCCCGGCCATCTCCCCCGTCACATAAACCACCCGCTCCTGATTCTTATGGAAAATGGTCTTCTCAATCGCCTTCTCCTCAAACCGCCCGAGTTCACCCAAAGGCACCCCTTGGCCCCCGCGCCCCTTGACCACCAGATTCTTCAACTGCTCCACATCGGACCGCTTGTCACGCGCTAGCCGGAGCACAATCGGCAGTTCATTTTGCTCCGCCGGCTCATGGACCACTCCCCCGGGAATCCCGCTCAATGCCATGCGCAATGTCTGAACCACATCCTCCACGGCAATCCCGTTCCGCGCCGCCTTTTCACGGTCCACGCGGAAAAACTGCTTCTCCTGCGCCGCCTCCACGGAGTCATCCACATCCACCACCCCTTCCTCCCGCTGCATCTGCGTCTTCACCGTCTGCGCGGCGGCCACCAGATCGCCATACTGGTGATGCGGCTGCCCGTAAATCTCGGCCACCACCGTGGATAACACCGGCGGCCCCGGCGGCACCTCCACCAACTTGAGCGATGCCCCCGTCCGTGTCGCCAGGGCCTCCACATCCTTGCGAATCCGCAGGACCAGGGAATGACTGTCCATCGCACGCTGCTTCCGCGGCAACAGATTGACCCGGATATCCGCCACCTGGGGCCCCTGCCTCAAATAGTAATGCCGCACCAATCCGTTGAAGTCCATCGGCGAGGCAAACCCCACGGCCGATGTAAAGTCCGTCACCTCGGGAATGGTCCGCAAGTACGACTCCACCTCCCGCACCACCGCATCCGTGCGCTCCAGGGTCGCCGTCTCCGGCATGTCCACCACCACCTGGAATTCGTTCTTGTTGTCAAAGGGCAGCATCTTGAGCGGTACCCGCCCCGAAAGCGCCAGATAAATCGACCCGGCAAACAGAAGCGCCATGACAACCAAAAGCACCGCTGTCTTCCCCTTGGACTCCACCAGAGGCCCCATGATGCGCGCATAGAAACGATAGGTCGCCGTCCCCCGGATATCCGTTTCCTCCGCCTGATGCCCCTCCACCTTGAGCAACTTGTTCGAGACCCACGGCGTGATGGTAAAGGCCACCAGCATCGAACCGATCATCGCCAGCGGCATGTTCAGCGCCAACGGCCGCATGTAGGGCCCCATCATCCCGGTGATGAAGAACATCGGCACAAACGCCACAATCACCGCCAGCGTCGCCAGCACCACAGGCGGCATCACCTCGTTCATCGCCACCGACACCGCCCGCAGCCGCGGCAACTTGCCCATCGCCAGATGCCGCCAGATATTCTCCACCCCCACAATCGGATCATCCACCAGCAACCCCAGCGCCAGGATCAGCGCAAACAACGTCACCCGGTTGATCGTGTACCCCGCCAGATAGTTCACCAGCAACGTCAACGAATAGGTGATCGGCACCGCCAGCACCACGATGGCTCCCACCCGCCAGTTCATCACCAGGGCGATCAACCCGATGACCGTGATAATCGCAATGACCAGGCTCTCCACCAGGTTGTTGACCTTTTCGTTGGCCGTCTCTCCGTAATTGCGCGTGATGCGAACGTTGACCTCGTCTGGAATCACACTGCCCTTCAAACCCTGCAGGGTCTTCTCCACGTCCCGCGCCACCCAGACCGCATTGCATCCCTTCTGCTTCGCCACCGCCACCGTCACCACCGGATAAGTCTGCTCTAGGCGCTCCAAGGTGGCATTCGCCGTCCCCGGCGAATGCATGCCCTCACGCCCTGTCACGCCCTGATTTCCGTTTGACGCTTTCTTGTTCGCGGTTTCGCGGCTTCGCGTGAAAATCTGTTCTTCCGATCCCACCTTCTGGATCCTGGATTCTGGATCCTGGATTCCCCCAGCCCCCGCCCCAAACCCGATCCTCGAATACGTACTCACCTCATCCGGCCCGTCCACCACCCGCGCCACATCTCGCAGGTATACCGGCCGGTCGCCCTGCATACCCACCAGAACGCTCGCCACTTCGTTCACATCCCGCAGGAAGGGCCCCGTCTCCACGGCAATCGTGCGGTTGCCACGCTCAAAGGACCCGCTGTCCATCTGCGCATTGGAAACCTTCAACGCCCCCGCAATCTCCATCGGCGAGAGATTGTACGCCGCCAGCCGCTCGGGATTGAGATACGCCTGCACCATTCGCGGCCGCCCGCCATGCAGCGTGATCCGGGCGCTGTTGGACACATGCTGCAACCGCCCCGCCACCTCCTCGGCCACCCGGTACAACTCATGCTCGGAGTAACGCGAACTGTAAAGCGCCGCGCTGATGATCGGCACATCGTCAATCTCCACCGGCTTGATGATCCATCCGGCAATCCCCGGCGTGGTCTTGTCAATGTTCTGGAACACCTTGTTGTAGAGTTTGATCAGGCTCGCCTCCCGATCCTCCCCCACGTAGAACCGGACCGTCACCACCGCCATGCCGGGCCGCGACATTGAATAGACGTATTCCACACCGTCAATCTGGGAGAGCAAACGTTCCAGCCGCGACGACACCAGGCGCTCAACCTCCTCGGCACTGCCCCCGGGATAGGAAACCATCACGTCAGCCAGCGGCACGACAATCTGCGGCTCCTCCTCGCGTGGCGTCACCAGCAGGACCACCCCCCCCGCCACCAAGGTAATCACCATCAACAGAACGGCGAGATTCCCCTTCAGGAAACCCGCGATCAACCTCGACATCCAGGATGTTTGTTCGTCCATGCCTCACCCCTCCTTCATCACCGCCACCGGCAATACAGCCTCACCATCATCCAGCCCGGACAGTATTTCCACCTGCCCGCCCCGCATCACACCCGTCTTGACAGCCCGCTGGATTGCCCGCCCGCCCGTCACCACCTGCACGAATTCCTGTTGCCCCACACGGTACACCGCCGCACCTGGCACCCAGAGTGTCTGGCGCACATCGCCCCCCACCCACAGGCTGCCATACCCGCCCGGCAACAACCTTGGCAATACCTCCTTGATGCTTACCTTGAATTTCTGGGTGCGGGTCGATGGATCCACCTCGCCCACAATCTCCCTCACCACCCCCGTCACCGCCTGCCCCACCCCTTCAAGGCGGAGTTCCACCTCCTGGTTGAGCGCAAACCGCGATACCAGCCGCACCGGCACCGGAACCTCCAACCGCATCCGCCGGGGATCATACACCGATAACAGTACCTGTCCCGGCCCCGCCAGATCGCCCGGCTCAATACGCCGGTCAGACACCACGCCGTCAATCGGCGAGGTAATCCTCGTGTACCCCAGCATGACCCGGACCTGCTCCAACCGCGCCTGCGCCGCACGGGCCCCCGACTCCGCCGCCAGGCGGGCCTGCTCCGTCGCCGCCCCTTTCTCGAATAACCGGGTCGCACGGGAAAACTCAGCCACCGCCTGCCCGGACTGCGCTTCGGCCGCAGCGACCTGTTCACGCAACTCGCGGTCATCCAGCACCACCAGCAACTGCCCGTTCGTCACCGCATCCCCCGCCGATACCCGCACCTCCTGAAGGGTCGCGCCAAGCCGCGCACTGAGAGTGATCCGCTGTTCCGAGGCCACCGTCCCCACGACCTCCACACGCGACGCCGTCGGCACCATCCGCACCACCACCGGAGTCGCCCCCGCCGGCACCGGGATCCCCGGCTCATGCGCCACCTGTCCAGGTTCCACCTTGGACTCCAACGTACCCGCCGACCAGATCACCAGAACAGCCAGACCTGCCAGCCCCGCCACCGGTTTCCACATACTCTTCATCCATTGCCTGATTTTCATTGTTTCTCCTTCCTCCACTCCAGTTCCAGTTTTCCGCAGGCGCGATCCACATCCGATTGCGCCACCTTGTAATCATAGTATGCCGCCAGCCGCCGCGTACGCGTGCCCGTATACCCCACCTGGGCGGTCATCAACTCCGTGATGTCAGCCGCCCCCTCCTGGTACCGCTCCCGCGTGATCCGCAACGCCTCCTCGGCACTCTGCGCGCTCTTCTCCACCACGGCCATCCGCTCCCAGGATTCCTCTTCCCGCAGCGTCGCCTGCTTCAGGTCGAGTTTCAACTGGTTACGCACCTTCTCACTCATGGCCTGCGCCGACCGGAGCATCGCCTTCGCCCCCGCCAACGCCGACCGGTTCCGGAACCCGTCGAACACATTCACTTCGGCCGCCGCTCCCACCATGTAACTCTGCTCAAAATGATCCAGCGACGCACTGTCCCAGTCCGCCGACCCGAAGGCATTGACCACAGGGTAGTACTCGCGCCGGGCCCGTTGCGCCATCGCCTCCGCCGCCCGCTCCTGCAGTTGCGCTCCCGCCAGTTCCGGACGCCGCTCCACGCCCCGCTCTCCCGGTGCCGGACGTTTCAGCGGCTCCAACGCGGTGTTCACGGGCACCACCACCGTTTCGGTCAGGACCTCCCGGCCCACCGCCGTGTTCAATGCCGCCACCGCCAGTTTGCGACCATTGGCCACGCGAATGAAATCCTCGCGCGCCTGCGACAGTTGCACCTCCAGGTTCAGAACATCTGTCCGGATGGCCGCCCCCGCTTTCAGCCGCTCATTCGCCACCCTTAGACTCTCTTCGATGCTCGCCACCGCCTCCCGCTGCACCTCCAGGAATGAGGAGGACTGCAGAACTCCGTAATACGCCCGAATCACCTGGTAGATCAGTTCATTGCGAACCGCCTCACTCATCCGGGCTGCCGCCTCACCAGTCAACCGCACCGCCCGCCCGTCCGCCTCTCGCCGCCCGCCGTCAAATAACCGCCACCGGGCACCCGCACTGCCACGCATGTTCTCGGTGTCATCCGGCTGGTTGAAGTCCCGCTCCAGCGACGCCGTCCGCTGGTTGAGTTGCATGAAGAACGCCTGCGGCGGGTTGTCCGTCCTCATCCAGTTCACACCAAGCGTCAATTGCGGATAGTAAGCGGACCGGGCCTCCCGCACGGCAGCGCGCGCCGCATCCACCCTCGATTCAGCCCCCTGAAGATCCGGACTGGCCTCCAGTGCCGTCCCTATGCAGCGATCCAGCGGAATCATGCCCTCTTCACCGGCCATCACCATACCCGCCGCCAGGACACCCGCCAGACCAACCCACCACCCGCTATTCTGAATCCTGCTCACGTCCACCTCCTTGCATACATTCAATACCGGCTAATATATGCAGTTATCGCTATATGTCAATACGTATTATTTCCGCCCCTCCTCTTCCCGTCCCCGCATCCCTCCCCCTTCTGGATTCTGAATTCTGGATTCTACTTCTTTTGCCTCCCCGCCCATCGCGTCCCCGCATCCCTCCCCCTTCTGGATTCTGAATTCTGGATTCTG
>JBIJCW010000134.1:0-6422 GCA_044344495.1 Kiritimatiellia bacterium
AGGGTTCAGGGGTTAGCGAGCATAATACAAATAGGGGATTCACAAAGGAGGAAAGAAGGCTTGGTTGATAGTTCATGGGAGATGGGAATAACAAGTAGCGAGGCGGTGTTTGAATTCGTTGAAGTTGTAGAGGGAGCGGATGAGGTCGGCGCCCTGGGTGGCGAGTTGGTGACGGAGTTCGGGGGAATGGGCGAGGCGGCTGATACCTGTGGCGAAGGCGGCGGGATCGGGCGGGGTGAGGCAGGCGGTTTTATCGGTGAGGATGAGGCGGTTGGCGGGGGTGTCGGTGGCGACGATGGCGCGGCCGGCCTTGAGGTAATCGAGTAGTTTGAGAGGGGTGTTGACGCCGGTGAGGCGGGGGGAGAGGAGGATATCGGCGGCGGCCAGGTAGTCGGGGAGGATGTCGGGGGCGACGTGGCCGGTCCAGATGACGGCGTTAGCGGCGTTGTGCTGTTGCAGTTGGGCGGTGCGGGAGCGGATTTCGGCGGGGGTGCCGCCGATGATGACGAAGCGGGCGTGGGGGCAGGCGGAGAGGACGTTCGGGATGGCCTCGAAGAGAAGGTCGATGCCCTGATAGGCGGCGAAGGAGCCGACGTAGGTGATGAGGATGTCGGAGGGAGAGGATTGCAATTGGCGGCGGATGGTGGCGGTGCGGGCGGGGTCGGCGGAGACGCGCGAGGAGGGGATGTCGGGGATATGGTAGACGGGGTGGCGGGTGTGCATGGCGAGGATCTGGTCGACGAGGCCGGGGCCGGTTCCGATGACGGCATCGGCGCGGCGGGCGGCGAAGTGTTCCGCCTTGGCGTAGGCCCACATGATGAGGTTACGGAGGGATTTGCCCTGGTGGGAGGAGGGGTCGGAATGTTTCTCGAAGACCAGGCGGGCGCGGGCAAGGGGGGCGATCAGGGTGCCGATGGGGCCGGTATCTTCCACGGTGTGGATGACGGTGTAGCGGCGGGTGCAGATCAGTTGGAGTGCCTTGAAGAGGATCAGGACATCAAAAGCGGCCTTCAGGAGGGAGGGGCCGATGGCGATTTTGCGGGCGAAGAAGAGGTTGGGGACGCGGATCACGTTGACGCCGGGGATATCGCGGGGTTCGCCGATGGGGAGGGTGAGCAGGTCGACGGTGTAGCCGGACTCGGCGAGGGCGGTGACGTCGAACCCGACGCGGATGGGGGACCCGCGCCATTGAAAGAAAGGTTGTGAGCAAAGGAAGAGGACCCGCTTCATGGGGGGAAACTGTAACGTATCAGGGAGAAAAGGCAAGAGGGGGGATGGAACAGGGCCAACGCATCTAAATACTTCAAGCATGTGGGAATGATAACCACCCGCTTCGCTTGAGACACCAAGACACGGAGAATCTCAGCAGGCAAGAAGAGAATGTTGCGGCATTTATAATTCCGGAGTACCAGAATTAGAAATTCCGCAACGGTTTCTTGGAGCAATACCGGGAGCCCTTCGACGGGTTCGACAAACTCACCGCAGGCAGGCTCAAGGTAGGCTCGGTGTCTTTGTGCCTCAAGCGTAGCGGGTGGTGGAAAATCTCTTTGTTCTGTCTGATTTAGATGCGTCTGCCCTGGGGGGTGGAAGAGGCGCATGTGACCGTGTTAAATTGACGGAGGATCAAGCCAGTGGTATTAATCGCTGCATCGGGCGGGGTCAAGAGGCATGCAGTCAACGACAGGTATTCTATGCGGTCACTACTTGAGGCATATCGCGGCCGCCAATAGATTTGATATGCGTCAAAAATATGTCGCAACCCCTTGGATATCAACGACAGGTTTGACGTTTTCCCCGGAAGCAACAGAATACGCGCCGTGATATGTTTGACGCATATTAAAATGTTGGGCCATAGAAAAATGAAGAGATTCATCCTCATCATGATGGGCACGATGGTAGCGCTCGGCGCCATGGCGACTGACACTGTCCGAGTCGCCGCCGTCCAGTGTCCGTCGGTCATGGGCAAGACAGAGGACAATCTCCGCAACATCACCAATCTCGTTCGGAGGGCGGCCGCGCAGGGCGCGAAGATCGTTGTCATGCCCGAGTGTGTGGTGCAGGGCTACCTCGACCCGACCACGTGGGCCAGTTGGTCGAAGATGCCGGATGGTGATAACCCGGTTCAACGCGTTGCGGAACCGGTTCCCGGTCCCGCAACACGGACGCTCTCGCACCTTGCGGACGAACTGGACATCTATCTGTGCGCAGGACTGATCGAAGTGGAGAGCAATGCCTTCTTCAATGCACAGGTTCTGATCGCGCCCGACGGCACGATCATCGCACATCACCGAAAGAGATCACTTTGGACGCCTGGCGACTCAACGTGGTGCACGCCGGGCAATCTCCCCATTCAGGTGGTAGAGACGGAGTTCGGCAACCTTGGCCTGATGATTTGTTTCGACTTCCACACATTGCCCCCGCTTCTGGCGAAGCGGGAGGCAGACATTGTGCTCTACTCTGTCGGCTGGTACGGTCCCAACGAGGCAGACTGGTTTGGCAAGCAGTTTCCGGCCAAAGCGGTCATTCCCTATGGATTCCATGTGGTTGCGGCCAACTGGTCGAGTGCCACGCCGGAACAGTCCTGGCCGGGCCGAGGGCACAGTTGCATCCTTACAGGAGCAGGCAAGGTGCTGGCCATGTCGGACAAGGTGTCGGGCAACGACATTGTCATGGCGGATCTGGAAATCAAGAAGAGGCAGAACCACACATCCGAAGGTATTCGTCAACCCGCGGACGGGTTGCCGAAACCTTCAAAGTGACCGTTGGAGCCATATAGGAGAACATGATGAGTAACGAGATCAATCCAGAAGTGGCACAGGAGATCGCGAACTGTATCTTTGCTGGCCAGAAGATACAGGCGATCAAACTCTATCGAGAACACAGCGGGAAAGACCTGAAGGCATCCAAGGACTTCATCGACTCGCTGGAAGCCGAGTTGCGGGCCAAAGAACCAGGAAGATTCACAGCGGCGACGGCTGGCAAGGGTTGCCTTGGCGTGCTTGTCGTCTTCGGTATCGGTACTCTGGCCGTCGTGGTCGTAGCGGTCATGGTCTTCGCCGGATGAAAGGCGCTCCAACCATGCCTTTGTGTCCTACCTCGCGCCTGCGGCGCTCGGAGGCACACGCCGAGCGTTCGGTGAAATAAGGATATGGACAGAATCAGATCAGGTGATGCATAGTATATGCATAGAGTATGAATGTAATGCATATTAAGGGGTGGTGTTATGAGAACAACTTTAGATCTGCCTGATGTTCTTGTTCAGAACGCGATGAAAGTATCTCATCAAAAAACAAAAACCGCTGTGATTATTACGGCGCTTCAGGATCTTGTCCGGAAAAACCGACTTCAGGAGCTGCGGCAATTCAAGGGGCAAGTGAATCTGGATATGAACCTGAATGTCTTGCGGAAACGCGCATGAAAGTTCTTGTCGATAGTTCCGTTTGGCTGGCCTATTTTCGTGGGACGGCAGGGCTAACCGCGCTTGATTGGCTCATTGAAGAGAGTTTGGTTGTTATCAACGATCTTATTCTGGCGGAACTAACCCCCCCGCTCTTGGTGCGAAAAGAACGAAAGCTTGCCAGCCTCCTGCTTGAAATCGAGCGTCCACCGCTAACTGTGGATTGGGACGACATTATCCAATTGCAGGTAACCTGTATTCGCAATGGCATTAATAAAGTGGGCGTTCCTGATTTGATCATTGCGCAGCATGCAATGCAAAACAGCCTCTCGCTGTACTCGTTGGATAAACACTTTACGTTGCTGAGCAAGCACGTTCACTTGAATGTTCAATAATGGACTGAAATGTCCGAACCAGCTTTTGGAGAGCCACGGCTCGCCCGTTCGCCGCGCCTCCAAAGCCCCGTTGGGCGCAGGAAATACTGACATCGGTCTGCGCTTGACGCAAACCGACACTATAATTACATTGTCGTTATGGATGCGATAACATTCCAGTGGGATGAGCGCAAGAACCGCGAGAACAAGCGCAAGCATGGCGTCTCGTTTGAAGAAGCTCGTTCGGTTTTCTTTGATGGTCACGGTGTTGAATTTTATGATGATGAACACTCCGAGTGGGAGGATCGTTTTCTTGTTCTCGGCGTGAGTGCCAAACTCCGGTTGCTGATGGTCTGCCACTGTCGTCGGGGAAAAGGAAATGTCATCAGGATCATTTCAGCTCGTGCCGCAACCAAGAACGAACAAAAACATTATCCGTGGGAGAAATTATGAAAGCCGAATACGATCTGTCGAAAATGAAAAGCCGGAAGAACCCCTATGCTTCCCGGCTCAAAAAACAGGTGACCATCCGGATGGGGACTGACATCATTGGGTACTTCAAGGGCATGGCGAAGCGTACAGGCATTCCATACCAGAACCTGATCAACCTGTACTTGCGGGATTGTGTGGATCACGAGAAGAAGCTCGATCTTCGCTGGGCGTCATGAAAATCGCCCAACACCGTGTTCCGTACGGCTCGCAAGCCCGCCGCCGGATGGGTGATGTTCTGCAATGAGATGATGACAAGAGAACGAATAGTTTTCCGACTTGAGCGGGAAAAGAGTTGTTGCCGACAAGGGCGTCTTTGGCGAAATCACCTTGGTGACTGAGCGTGATGCGACGATCCCTGAAGCGCTCGCCATGCTTGATCGGGCGCTCGCCGAACAAGGCATTGTCATCATCCCGGCTGCCACCAACGTATTCAAGGCATCGTGGGCGGAAGAGAAGAGAACGAACCCCGCACCATTAAGCCCCGGGGATGACCAGGGGAAAAGCGTCCCGACCGCGGAATAACTTCTTCCGGGTTTTGGAATCTTTGAGTGAAGGTTTCCGACTTAACTTCTATGGGCGGGAGTTCCGCCCACGGGGTTGTGTATCAAACAGGAGCCGGTGAGACAGCGCTTTCCCGTTTTACCCCATGCCTTCATGTGATAACGGACAATCCGGTAGTGTTATCCACGGCAGGAACCGGGATAACGGGAAAAAGTGTCCCGTTTTGCAGGAAAGGAAAATAGCCCTTTCCCCTGCTCGGATGGTTGACAGCGAAAGGGTTATGGGCGTATTGGTTGTACCCAGTTACCCTTGCTAACGTGATTGGTCGGGTAACGTTAATAACAAGTTCGGCCAAAGACTATAATGATTAAGATTATTGCAGCGTGGGTGTTCATCGGACTTGGAGTGCTCCTCGCACTCGGCATGGTGGCCCTTTTCGGCTCGTTTGTTGCCGAGAATGTCCGGAATCATCGACAGGATGGCGCGTTTCCATGGAGCCCGTTTCACGTGCCGGATTTCATGGGTTGCTCCATCGGCTGGTCGTGGGGTGGAGAGTCGCGAACCTTCTGGACCGATACGTGGGCGTATTTGATCGGACATATCGGCCTCGCGCTGGTGCTGATTGCCTGTGGACTTCATCTCAAACACCTCCACCGACTGGAAGTTGGCGCAGCGCAACGGACAAGAATCGAAGCAGAAAGAGCCGAACAAAGCGCGCCACCGCTACCTCCGGCCCCGCAAGCGGGTCCGTCGGAGGGTGCGCGCTGACGTTCTGCGGGAGAACAAAGAGCAATGTGCTTCGCCGTATACATCGGAACGGACATGCCGCTCACGACATCGGAGTGGGACGACACGTCAAGACAGGTGTACCTCGCTCCTCTTGCAGAGAAGGATGAACCAGTCAGGCGACTATTCTCGAAGACCCACGTTTACTACGCGGGGTCCCACCTTCAGTGCAGCTGCGGGTTCTTCCATAACACCGTTGTCTTTACAGACGACCCAAAAGCGATGGAAGAGTACAAGGATTCACAGCGAAGCGCTCACCAGTTGATCCAGGTGCTTAATCACGCGCTCTTGAACTCAGAGACCGTCGAGATGTTCGTCACGTGGGAAGGAAGACAGGGCGAGGCCCCTTCTCGCACACGGACCATGGTTCCCGATGATCTCTTGACTCCACTTCAGCCTTATAGCACTGAGGCAGACGACGAAGTCCGCATGGCGGCTTCATCTGTCGATGAACAGGATTTCATTGTGATACGGAGAAACAAGGAGCGTCGAACCAACGCCTGAACGGTACAACGTGCCGCCGCCCGTTAGGCGCGACGTTCGGCAAGAATATATGATTGATGTGACACATTATAATGTGTGACCATATGTGTGGAGGAAATGGTATGGCAACAAATCTACAGCTCGATGATAAATTGATTAAGCAGGCTGTTGCGCTTGGGGGGCACCACACAAAGAGGGCGGCGGTGACGCAGGCGCTGTCCGACTATATCCGCAATTTGCAACAGGAGAGAATTTTGGACCTTTTCGGCAAGGTGGATTTTGACTCGGGATATGATTACAAGCGACAACGGGCTAAAGGATGAGAGTGCTCGTCGACACCAGCGTATGGTCACTCGCTTTGCGTCGGGCAGGTCACGCGCTGAATCCCG
>JBIJCW010000135.1:0-6410 GCA_044344495.1 Kiritimatiellia bacterium
GCAGCCACCCGGTTTCCGGCGTGCAGTGCCGTAGAATGACCCGATACACGAAGCGTGATCTTGAAGATTTGGAGAAAAAAGTGGTCTTGGTAACCTCCGAGTCGGGGCGGGGGCCTACTATGTTCGACAGGCAAAGGAACTGGGTGATTCAGGGTGGTGCGCGAGAGCCACGCTGATTGCGCCACGTGGACAGGATCTTCTCATCCTGTTCATCACGGGCGGGGATGAGACGGCCGCAGAACCCGTGAACGCGACGCCTGAGCGCTGCTTTCTCTGGAAAGAAGCCATCCCACGTCCAGCCGTTCGCCGCCTCACGCGCGCTGCCAAGGACGAGACCCCGGTGCATCTATTCCGGCGCTCTCAGGCCAGCACGGCCTTCACATACATGGGGAGATCCCATGTCGGCACGCTCACCGCATGCACAGACGGCGCCTACGAGGTGGAATTCCAACTGCTTCAGCCGCAGTAACGATTCCCCCTTCAGTATCCTCGGGGAAGGAATGCTCAGTCTGTCACAGTAACGGTCCCGATTCGTAATGCTGGCGCGTCGGGGTTCACTTGGATGTATACCCCGTCATCGGATCCATGCCAGAAGCGCAGCCTGACACATCCGGCCTGCGCATCATGCCGCACATACCCGGCGCTCAAGAGTGCTGGCAAATCGAGCCTGAAATAACCGACAAACTGAATCGGGGCGGACGCAGCCTTGCGCCACCGGAGACAAAGTACCAGTGGGGTCTCATCGAGGCGGACTGCGCCATGGTGGTTTCGCTCAGTAGCATCGTTGCCAGTCCACTGCCGTGTCGCTTTGGGGTGCTGGGCCGCGTCCAGTTGTTCGACTATTCCTTTAACTGCCACAACATTATTCGGGTGGGGTGGGGCACTGGGCTTTGGCGATGTGCCAGCCGATGGAGCGACATTTTGGATGTTCATTCGTTTCATGATGCTCATCTTAGCCTCCCTCACCTTGTCGACTGCTGCCGGCGGCGCCTGAATGGCACCTATAAACCGCTGGAGTGTGTCAAGATCACGATACAGATCCTCTGCGGCCATAGATTCCGCGGACTCATGTGCCCAGCGGTTATCTGTTGGCGAAGATCGGTCATTGGGAAGTGTGATTTTCGATTGGCGATTGTTGATTCCTAGAGACAGTACCCATTTCAGTGCTCAATTAAATTGGGTAGTACCTATTTCCCGTGAGTTATCGTTACCCAATAAATTACCCATTCCCGTTACCTATTACCCAATACGCGGCGCATATGATACCCCCATGATCACCCTTACGTGGAGGTAGTACCCCCATTCCGAACGCACACAATACACTCAATAATACATCCATTGCGAGTTACTACACTCATTCATCATAAGCGCTTCCACCGAGCGGCTTTACCCATGCCTAGACACGTAATTGTCCCTTCTTTCTTTAATTGAAAGAGGATAGCACGTATCCAATCCCGACCGACGCCGGGACAATCCTTTTCGATCTCCGATAATCTGAAAGCACCGGTTCGTTTCTGGACCGCTTCAAGCACAACCTCCGATTTTTCACCCCGAGGTGCAGACATATCGCCCGCGCGTCGTTCGAACTCGGCGTAAAGTTCTTTGAGGGTGTAGAGAAGGTAGTTGGTGTAAGGCCACCAGTCGTGTTTGCTCTGATGCCAGCGGTGGGAGCTTTGCTGGAGAGTTTCGTAGTACCGGGCCTTGCTCTGTTCGATAATACGTTCCAAACTGAGATAACGGCCGGCCGTGAATCCCATCTGGTACAGCGACAGCAGCAGAAGCAAACGCGACACACGGCCGTTACCGTCGCGAAAGGGGTGAATGCAAAGGAAATCGAGGTTCATCGCGGCCCAGATAAGCAGCGGAGGGATCCCTTGCTCCCTGATCAACCGGTCGGACAACTCGCAGGTCTTCTCAATGGCCGCCGGTGTTTCTTTCGCGGATAAGGGTTTGAAACGTAATGTCACGCGACCATCCGGGTGCTTCTCGATGATTTCGCCATCCTTGTCCTTGAACTTGCCGCTATCGTACCCCTCTGGATGACTGAGCTTGTGCAGGCGCAGGAGTGTTTCGGCGGTTAACGGCAACTGACCCGAGTCGCCGTGGATCCATGCCAATGCAGCCTGATAACCACGCACCTCCTGCTCGTTACGGTCCTGCAGGACCCCCTTGCCAAGCACCACAGCGCGGACACGGAGGCGGTCGATCTCCACACCCTCTATGCGATTGGACGCCACCGCGCTCTCGATGATGGCGTTCTCGCGGAGCCGGGACAGTTTCTGAGGTGACTGCTTCGTGTACAACTCCTGTTTGCCGCGGTATTCGGCAAGGTCGTTCAAAAGCCACACGGTGGCCATGGGAATCTGCGGCGGGTGATGGAGAAATAGTTCCAGCGTCTTCATGATTTTCGATTGTCGATTTTCGATTGTTGATTGGCCAGCCGGGAAGTCTTCGCCGCAGCGGTGAAGATGGCGGTCAGTTCGTTGGCCTCGTCGAGGAGGGGATTGATCAAGCCGTCTTTCAGAAGACCACCCTCAACGATCAATTCAAGCCAGAAGCAGCACTCATCGGCCTCTTCCGCCACGGTCCCGATCTTCGCGGCAAACTCCGCCTTGGATCGCCCCCTGCATGCGGCGCGGTAATTCGCACCAACGGACGTTCCCGACCGAATGAGTTGCCCGCCGACCCGGCGCTGTTCCAGTCGTTTCTGCAACTGGAGCTTGGAGTCCTCGATGTCGAAGGCCTTCTTGTCGGTCTTGTCGGGATCGATATTCCGGACAAACCGGGGTTCGCCGAACAGAAACCGGAGCGAGTCGGCCGATTCCAAGTGAGTGCGCATCATCTCGCAGGCGTAGATCGTGAAGTAGGCCGAAACAAACGAGAGTTTTGACCCCGACTGGATCTTTTCACGCAGGAAATCACCCACCTTGCCCCGTTTGTGATTATCCCGGATACCAGAAAAGCCGTTTGCCTGACGAAGATCACTCATGGCGAAAAGGGTGCCCGAACAAGGCCGAAAACGCAAGCAAGACGTAAGGCCAGCTAATGGGCCGAAATCCCAGGCAAAAGCGCTCCGGTTCACTTCCGCATTCTAATTAACCCAGTGAGCAGGGTGGGGGGCATAATTGGATCCAATCCTCACTACCCCGACCAGAGACCACCACCGAGACGGCAATCATGCAAGAACCGCAACCCATTACCGGCAGTATCCGGTAAAGCCGTGCAAAACCGTTAACACCACAAACACAAGCCGCGCAACCACTTCACCCCAAAACCGGGCGGCCCGGTACCGGGAATTGGCGGTCCACAACAACACACACACCAAAGTTTATAAAAAGGGTCCCTTCCCGTATTTCTCTTCTGCCCTCAACGTGGGAGCCGATGTCCCCATTGGCGATCTTCTCCCTCTCCTTTCAGGGGAGAGGGTGGGGGTGAGGGTTGGCCTACATTGTGGCCGTGATCAGCAAGGTCAACGTCACGCTGTTTTGTCCGTTAAATTAGCCTTGTTGGCAGGTTGCTTACGAAAGAGATTGCGCCGGGGGGCGGAATTCTGTATAAGATTCACGTTTTTCGCCAAGAAAGGTTCAGACGATGAAGAAGGATATCCATCCCGATTACAAAGAAGCGACGATTACCTGCGGCTGCGGGATGATCGAGAAGACGAAGTCGACGGTCAAGGAAATGCACGTGAATGCCTGCTCGGCTTGTCATCCGTTTTATACCGGGCGTACCGCCCTGGTGGATGCCAAGGGTCGTGTGGAGCAGTTCCGCAAGCGCTACGCGAAGAAGTAGTCAGACGCATTCCAGCCAAGGCCAGAAGACCTGCGGGTGTTCTGGCCCTTTTTCTGTTCGGGAACCGCCGGTTATGGCCGGCTTAGGACGGACGGGATCGCGTGATTGATGCCGCTTATATCGCTAAATTGACCTCGCGTCTGGCGCGGGTGGAGGCGGATATTGCCAATCCCGCCGTGGCGGCGAACCAGAAGAAATTCCGCGAAGCCGTCAAGGAGCATTCGCGCCTGCGGCGCGTCATGGAAAAGGCGGATGCGTTCATGCGGATCAAGCGGGACTTCGACGAGCATCAGGAATTGCTGTCGAGTGACGGGGCCGATCCGGATCTGAAGGCGCTGGCGGCGGAGGAGTTCGCCGGGTTGGAGGCCGCCCTCCCGAAGGCGGAAAAGGAATTGCAGGCGGCCATGTTGCCGCCGGACCCGAACGACGAACGGAACGTGATCATGGAGATCCGGGCGGGGACGGGCGGGGAGGAAGCCTCGCTGTTCGCCGCGGATCTGTTTCGGATGTACAGTCGTTTCTGCGAGGGACGCGGATGGAAGGTTGGCATCATCGATGCCAGTTCGTCCGCCGTGGGCGGCTACAAGGAAGTGATCTGCTCAGTGGCGGGCAACCAGGTCTACAGTGTGCTCAAGTATGAATCCGGCTGTCATCGTGTGCAGCGGGTGCCGGTGACGGAGGCGTCGGGGCGCATTCATACGTCGGCGGCCACCGTGGCGGTGCTGCCCGAAGTGGAGGAGATGGATGACATTGTGATTCCCGCCGAGGAGTTGCGGGTGGATATCTTCTGTTCCTCCGGGCCGGGCGGGCAGGGGGTGAATACCACCTATTCGGCGGTGCGGGTGACGCATTTGCCGACCGGGCTGGTGGCCCAAAGCCAGGATGAACGTTCGCAGCATCGGAACAAGGACAAGGCGTTGAGCGTTCTCAAGGCGCGCCTGCTGGACTGGAAGCAGCGGCAGGAGGAGGAGCGCAGCGGCAATCTCCGGCGCACCCAGATCGGGAGCGGCGACCGTAGCGAGAAGATCCGCACCTACAACTTCCCCCAGAACCGTCTGACGGATCATCGCATCAACTTCACGGTCTATACGCTGAACCGGGTCATGGAGGGGGAGATTAACGCCCTGATCGAGGCCCTGCGTGACCATGATCTGGAGTTGCGGGTCAAGCAGGAGATGGCGTCGGCCAAGGCATGAAGCGGCTTCTCGATGTTCTTCAGGCGTCGGCGGATTACCTTGCCGGCAAGGGGGTGGAGCAACCCCGTCTGGTGGCCGAGCAGTTGATGAGTCATGTGCTGAAGTGTCCACGACTGCAACTCTATGTGCGGTTCGAGGTGAATCTGGAAGAATCGCAGTTGGCGCCCTTGCGGGCGGGAATCAAGCGTCTGGGTGCCGGTGAGCCGCTTCAGTACATTGTGGGTGATGCGGGATTTATGGGGCATATCTTCAAGGTGGACCGGCGTGCGCTGATTCCCCGGCCTGATACCGAGACGTTGATCGCCGCGGTGCTGGAGTGTGGCGACCTTTGGAGCCGGCCTGCAGTGGCGCTGGCGGATGTCGGTACGGGGAGTGGTTGTGTGGCGGTGAGCCTGGCGCTGGGGCGCCCGGAGGCCCGGGTCATGGCGGTGGACTTGCATCCGGAGGCGCTGGACCTCGCGCGGGAGAATGCGGGGTTGAACGGGGTCGCCGGGCGGATCGAGTTCCGGCAGGGCAATCTTTTGGAGGGGATCGGCGGTGCGGCCCTGGATGCGGTGGTGGCCAATCTTCCCTATATTGCCACCGGGGATTGTGCCAAACTGCCCCGTCACATCCGGGCCCATGAACCGTTGTCGGCACTGGATGGCGGGCCGGACGGATTGGATCTGATCCGGCGGCTGGTCGGCGAGGCGAAGGTGGCGTTGAAGCCGGGCGGGTGGTTGTTTCTGGAAATAGGTTTTGACCAGGGTCCCGCGGTTGTGGGATGGTTACGAGACAATGGATTTGTGAATGTGGTGGTGCGGCCGGATCTCGGGGGTCGTGACCGTGTGGTGTCGGGGACGTTGGCGGTGTGACGAACGGAGGGTATGAACATGGATTTTGTTGATCTGATCCAGAAGCGATTCAGTGTGCGGTCCTATGAGAAGCGGGTCGTGCCAGACGACAAGGTGAAGGTTGTGCTGGAGGCGGGGCGATTGGCGCCAACGGCGGCGAACCGGCAAGCCCTGCGGTTCATCGTGGTGCGCGAAGAGCAGCAGCGTCATGCGTTGGGCGAAGCGTATCCGCGCGAATGGTTTTGGTCGGCGCCGGTGATTCTGGTGGTGTGCGTGGAACCCGGCAAGGCGTGGGTCCGGGCGGACGGGAAGAATTATGCGGATGTGGATGGTGCGATTGCGATGGATCATATGACGCTGTGCGCGGCGGATCTCGGGTTGGGGACCTGTTGGATCGGGGCCTTTGAGCCGGCGAAAGTCCGGAGGGTTCTCGGGATTCCGGAGAGTCTTGAGCCGCTGGCCATGACGCCGCTGGGTTATCCGGCGGAGCCGATTCGCCGCAAGAGCCGGAAACCGTTGAGTGAGATCGTGCACTACGAGCGCTATGGGGCATGAGGCGCCTGCGGATCCAGGTCCGGGGTCCGAGCCC
>JBIJCW010000236.1:0-3167 GCA_044344495.1 Kiritimatiellia bacterium
CGCGTGGAACCTACCAAGTCCGATCCACCCCCCTGGCATTACCTCCTTTGGTTAACCGCCGGGACCTCGCTCATGGCGTTATTCTTTCTCTTCAGAAAGACGCCTCTACCCCGACACGCCACAACCCCGACACCCAACCATCTCCTCGATACCGCCATCCTGTTCGGCCTCACCGCCTTCCTCCTGTGGCATCTCGCCCCGCTCGATCTACTGCGCAATACCACCACCGTCGGCGGCGACACCCCCGCCCACAATTACATGGCCAGCCATCTCCGCAACCAACTGCTCCACCATGGCCGCATCATTTCCTGGGCCAATGGGTGGTGGAGCGGATTCCCCTTGTTCCAATACTACTTCCCCCTGCCCTACCTCCTCATCGCCGGCCTCAGTTTCATCATTCCCTTCAACATCGCCTTCAAACTCGTCAGCGTTCTGGGGATCCTCGCCCTGCCCTCCGCCGCCTACACCGCCGCCCGTCTCCTGCGCTTGCCTCGCCCCGTCCCGATCGTGTCCGCCATCCTCATGGTTCCTTTCCTTTTCGTCCGCGAGCACACCATGTGGGGCGTCAACATCGCCAGTACCCTTGCCGGCATGATCGCCAACAGCATCAGCTTCGCCCTCATGGTCCCCGCCCTGGCCTCCGTCTGGCACGACACCAAGGACGGCCGTTTCCGCCTCCGTTCCGTATTCCTGCTCACCCTTGTCATGGCCTCACATTTCTTCACCTCCGTCATGGCCGTCTTGTCCCTCGCTCTGGCCCCACTCATGATCCTCCGCGTCCACCGTACCGCCTCCGCCCGCCGGCACGCCCTTGCCATCCTCCTCACCGAAGGCACCCTCGCCCTCCTGCTCATGGCCTGGTGGCTTGTCCCCCTCTTCGCCAAATCCGCCTTCAGTATGGACTTCGGTACCAACTGGACCATGACCCTGTGGAAGAACTTCCCACCCTGGGCGGCCGGCCTCCTCCCCCTCGCCGTCGTCGCCATCCTCTCCCCGTTGCGTCCTTCGCGTCTTCTGTTCAACTCCGCTTCTGAATTCCACTCCATCTGGCTCTTCGCCTGGATGCTCGCCGCCGCCCTGTTCCTCTTCCAGTTCGGCTACCGCCTCTCCCCCGTCTTCGTCAATTGCCGTCTCTGGCCCTTCATGATGTTCGCCCTGACCATGCTTGGCGCCATCGGACTCGGCCTCCTCCTCCAGTCCGCCCGCCGTCAGACCATGGCCGTTCTCGTCACGGCAACCCTGATCCTCGCCGCCGTGGCATGGAAAGAACAACAGCCCGATAGTCTGCACCGACGCAATCTCATGCGCACCTGGGCCGAATGGAATTTCCGGGGACTGGAACTCAAACCCTCCGCCAACATCTTCCGAAATCTCGTCCTCCCCCTGCGGGGGACCCCCGGCCGCCTCGCCAACGACCTTCATGACGACAACAACCGCCTCGGCTCCAGCCGCATTTTCGAACTGGCCCCGCACCTCGCCGCAAAACCCATCCTTGAAGGCGGCCTCGTCAATTCCGCCCTCGGCTCCATGTTCGCCTATTACATCCAAAGCGAAATCTCCGATACCTGCGCCGGGGCCCCACCCATCGTCAAGACGTCCTCCTTCAACATGGACATCGCCACCCGCCACCTTGAACTGTTCAACGTCAAACATTTCATCGCCCGCTCACCCGTCACCCAACTGGCCCTCCACACGGATCCGCGCTGGCAATTCCTCCAGCGCGAGGAACAGTGGGAACTCTTCGAACTGCTCAGCCACAACGGCTCCTATGTCTTCATCCCGAAATTCCTGCCCGCAATCCTGGAAACCACCAACCCGAACCAGCGCGGTATGGACTGGCTCTATGTCCCCGGCGCTCTGGATCAACCGTTCATCCTGGCAAGTCCCGGCAGTGCCATCCCGTCCTCACTGCCGCGCCTCAGCGAGGCGCAGTTCCAGGATTTCCTCCACGCCGCCGCAACCGCCACGAACGGCGGTGCCGCCGCCTGGCAGGTTCCTGTCCCTCATTCCGCCGGGGCCCCAGTCTCCGCCGAAACCGTCTCCGACTCCGCTATTCGCTTCCACACCACGGCCATCGGCCAGCCCCACATCGTGAAAATCAGCTACTTCCCCAACTGGCAGGTCCACGGCGCCAATGGAGTGTTCCGGGTGACCCCGACTTTTCTGCTCGTCTTCCCACGCCAGGAACAGGTAGAACTCTTCTACGGCTCCACCTCCGCCGACATAATCGGCCGCTGGTTGACCGCCGTTGGATGGCTGTTGGTCGCACTTCTTGGATGGAGGCCTATAAGAGCCCACTGACCTTGCGTCAGTGGTGAATAACGTTGAAGAAGCAATTCCTCTAAGAGCCCACTGACCTTGCGTCAGTGGTGAATAACGTTGAAACCACTAGGCAACATGAAGCAATTCCGCTAAGAGCCCACTGACCTTGTGTCAGTGGTGAATAACGTTGAAACCACTAGGCAACATGAAGCAATTCCTCCTCAAACTCCTTGATGCCACGCTCGGCTGGCTGCTTTGCTGGACCATCGGTGCTTGTCGTCACCTGTGCCGCCGCAACGACATCCAATCCCCCGGCGCCCCTCCGCACACTCCCGCCCGCCTCCTCATCATCCGCCCCGGCGGCATGGGCGACATGATCCTCCTGCTCCCCGTCCTGAACGCCCTACGCAAACGCTTTCCCGGCGTCACACTCGACCTCATCTGCGAGAAACGTAACAGCGATATTCTCAACCTCGCCCATCCGCCTGACCACATCCTGCTCTACGACTCCGCCCCTTTCCGCCTGCTCATCCATCTCCTCCGCCATCGCTATGACGCCGTCATCGATACGGAACAATTCCATTACTTCTCCGTCCTCATGGCCATCCTTGCCCGGGCCCCGGTCCGCATTGGATTCAAGATCAGTCCCGGCCGCAATCTCCTCTACACCCATCTGGTCAACTACGAGCTGGAGGGTTACGAAGCTGAGCAGTTCATGGCCCTGCTGCGCCCTTTCGGCATAGCCGAACCAGCCGTCGTGGAAGGCGCCCTGCGGGCCGGCACCGAATTACCCGACGCCCTGATTGCACTGCTCAGCGCCACGCCGGGCGCCCGCCTGGTCACACTTCATGTAGGAAGCATCAACCGCTACAAACAGTGGCCCGACGGACGTCATGCGGAACTCC
>JBIJCW010000232.1:0-3225 GCA_044344495.1 Kiritimatiellia bacterium
CCTGCGGACGCTGGGCAAAGACCCGCGCCTTGTCTTCGCCCTTGTCGGCAGCAAGGCCGACCGGCGTCAATCGAAACGCGTGGCGGTACAGTCGGAACTGGGACAACGGGTGATCTCGTTGGCGGGTCGACTCACCATGGCGCGGACTGCCTCCGTGCTGGCGCGCGCATCCCTGCATATAGGCGGCGATTCCGGCCTCACGCATGTGGCCGTGGCCCTGGTGATCCCAACCGTCACCCTGTTCGGCCCCAGCGACAGCCACAAATGGGGTGCCCGCTCAAAACTTCACGCCATCGTGAAACAGCCCCCCCCCTGCGCCCCCTGCTTTATCTTCGGCTACCACAAGTTCTGCCACTCCATCGCCTGCATGAACAACATCACCGTGGACGACGTGGCCGCCGCCTGCCGGCGCGCGTTGGGCTGATCCACCTGCCTCAAACCTCCACAATCCCCTTGCACTCGGGATACACGGAGCAACCCCAGAACTGCTTGCCACTCATGTTGCCGTTCTTGGCAGTCCGCGACGAAGTAGCCGCAGCGCGACTCCCTTCGGCGATATTCTGCCGCCCGCTCCGCGCCGCCTGAACCATCTGATCGCTCATTCGCGATCGCGACTCCAAATAACGCTCGCAAAACCAGTAGGTGGCATCGTAAATGATCGTTGCCGTCTAAAAACTGCGAAGGTTGCGATAACCCCCACTGGGCCGGAGTCTTGCCATGCGTCATCTCTTGTTGAGTAATTAGCACCTCTTTAACTTGTCAACGTGCTAACCGCAACAAGAAAACCTCCGCAATCCATCGGTCAGATCCGTCCAATCCGTCAGCCCCCTCAAAACACCTTCGTCAGTAAACCCTGGTTTTCCCTCATGTCCCGTCGCAACAACTCATCCAGTGCCGCCGCCACCGGGCCGGGCTTCCCATCAGCAATCAGCTTGCCATCGAGTTCCACCGCCGACGCAATGTTGATCGTCGTCCCCGCCACCAAAACCTCCGCCGCCGCCAGCATGTCGGCATGGGTAATGTCCGCAAAGGCCACGGACTTCAATATGCCCTTCCCGATCAATGCCTTCGCCAGCTCCATCGCCCGCAACATCGTTGTCCCCGTCAGGATCCGGTCCAGATGCGGGAACAGCAACCGCCCGTCACGCGTCACAATCCCCAGGTTCTCCGTCGACCCCTCCGTCAAATACCCGTTTTCATCAAACCCGATGGTAAAATCCACCTTCGCATCCACCGCCTCTTTCTTCATCAGCACGTTGGGAGCGTAGTTGCAGTTCTTGATGTTCGCCATCTCGGCCGTCTTCGCCGGCACCACACTGGTCTTGAGCCGCGCCCCTTCCGGATGCACCTGCATGAACGGCGTCCCCAGCGCCGTCACCACCACATACAACTGGGACGCCGGGCACTCGTAGGGATTCACCCCGAACCCGCCCGGCCCACGTGACACAAACACCCGGATCATGCACTCGGGCCGTCCTCCCGCCCGCACTGTCCCCACCACAATCCGCTCCATCTCCGCAAAGGACCACGACACCGTCAGACTGAGCCCGCGCGCCGAATTGGCTAACCGGTCCAAGTGACCCTTGAGATTATAGATCCGCCCCTCCACCGCCTTGAATGCCTCGAAAATTCCATCCCCCCGGTGAACCATGTGATCGTCAATCGGCAAGGTCATGAGCAGCGGGTCCGTGACCACACCGTCGTATAAACTGGAGTACATCGCAAAATAGTTGGCCTGATACGGCCGCCTCAGCATCGGTGCCCACTGCGTCCAGTCTTCCGGTGAAAAGTGTTTCATGCCTCACACGATAACAAGGTCAAATCCTTTCCCCAATCCAAAAGGTTTGTTACAGTGCAAACCGTTTCAGACTCCCGACCCTGTGGTCGGGACCTTGCCCAGAACCCGAACCATGGATACGTGCCCGTGAAAAAGCGCGACCTCAACCAAATGGACCTGTTTGCCATGACAAACCCCGAACCTTCCGCAGCCTCTCCCCTGCCGCCACCCCCCGCGCCTCAACCTCAACCCGCCCCGGCACCTGTATCGGAAACCACCGAATCCACAATCGACTCGTCCGCCGCCCCTCTCTCTGCCCCCGAATCCGACACCTCCTTTGATCCCACCGACTGGGAGACCCCCGAACCCGACGCCTCAACCAGCCCGGACGTCACCCCCGCCACCTCCCTCCAGGATTCAACCCCCGCGACAGAAACTGACGACGATTTCGCCCTCTTCGAGTCCGATCCTTTTTTTAACCCCTCCATCCCCGCATCTCAATCCCTCCCCCCACGAGCCACTCCGCACCCTCGTCCCCTGGCAGAAGAACAACTACTGGAACACATTGTCCAGCACGTCGAGTCAGACACCGGCACTCAGATCGAATCCGGCCTGGATCACATCCAGCAGGAACTGCAAACCCTCCGCAACCGTTGTTCAACCCTGGAAGCGGAGCGTGATTCGGCGCGGCGGGAGGCCGACAAGGAACGCCAATTGCGCACCGAGGCCGTGCGCAACAAACCCGTACCCACCTTCAAACCCATTCCCCAGGAAATCCACGCCCGTCGGCACGACTCCCAGGAAGGACTCCTCTCCAGGCGGACCCTGTATCTGGCCCTGCCGGGAGTCCTGGTGCTATGCCTGTTGGCCTACTCCCTCGGCCGCCGACACGCCCCTGGAACGATCACCGTCATGGCTCCAGACCTTACCCCGCCCCCGCTGGAAACCCCTGCGAGTCCCAACGTTACCCCAGTCGCGCCCTTGCATGAATCGCCTGCCCCCGTGGCCTGGCCGTCCTTCAATGCTCCCGGCTACCGCGTCACCGGCGACACTGCCGCACGCCGCATCGTCTTCAACTACGGCACCTTTACTCGCGGCTCCCAACTCTCCGAAGCCGCCCAGCGCGACCTCGCTCGCATCGCCGCCGCCTTTAAGGCCGACATCGCCGCTTTCCGGATCGAAGTGGAGGGATACACCGATGCAACCCCTGTCCGCAGCACTCACGCCTTTGCCGACAACCATGAACTCGCCCTGGCCCGTGCAACAGCCGCCATGGAATTTATGACCGGTAAATGCGGACTTCCGGAGGACACCGTCACTGCCGTTGCCGGAAGGGACACGAATCCGCCGCATCCCGGCACCACCCCGGATATTCAGAAAAAGAACCGCACCGTGGTGCTGAACATCACCCGAAGGTAGTTCCGACAAAGGCCGTTTCTTATCCCTGG